>DAOUYX010000011.1 GCA_030665925.1 Methanosarcinales archaeon
GCGTTCATAGCCGCTGCTATCTTCTCACCGTCTTCCACCGTGCTCATCGTATAAACACCGTTTAGGTCGGTTCCTTCGATCGCAGGGATACGGGGCTTTCTTCCTGTCCCGATCACTAAATAGTCGTATTTCAGCTCATCGCCCGTGCTCAGACTCACGGTGCTCTGCTCCACGTTTATGCCCGTTGCTTCGGTCTCCGCGCGATAGTCAATGCCATGACCGATGAACGTCTCCGGCGGGTCTATCTCCGCAACGTCCTTCATGGGGAAAACGCCCTGCAACGCAAAGGGCACTGCGCAAATAGACGCTGAACCGCCCTTATCCTTCTTCACAAGCGTTATATCAAACTGCTTGAGCACTTCCGCACCCTTTTTGAAGATAGCTTCCAGCGTGTACGTCCCCGCATCACCACCACCAATTATCACCATTTTTCGTGCCATTTTCATCGTCTTTACGTCCGTAATGTATACATAAAAATTTTTCTATAATTCACCCTCGTAGAAAAAACATTTACAGCAATATTTTCTTCTTGAAAAAGAAGAGATCGTGTAACAATGAGTCCCGTAGGTGACGCTCGCGCTGCTAAAGTGCGGTTTCAGTGCGCTGAAGCGATCGTGGAGATCGAGGGCGACCTCGTCTACAAACGGAGAATAGAAAAGCGATACCGGGTAAAGGAGGTAGACGAGCGAATAAGGAGAGAAAGAACGAAGAGCGAAGCGAAATTAATTTCAGAGGCGAGGCGAAAAGGCGTGCCCACGCCCATCATCTTTGACGTTGACGAGTACGAACTGGTGATGGAGAAGATAGAAGGTAATCTCGCGCGGGAGGTGATTAACGAAGATATAAGTGAGCGAATAGGCGAGTTCGTTGGCATCTTGCACAAAAACGGGATAATTCATGGTGATTTGACTACGTCCAATATCATCGTGGGTGATCACATTTATTTTATAGATTTTGGTTTGTCGTTCATCGAATCGAGCACGGAAGCACGGGGCGTAGACGTTCATGTATTTTTTCAAAGCCTTAAAGGCACGCATGACTTCAACGAGCAATTGAAAGAGTCGTTCATAACGGGCTACAAGAGTACGTTTCCACAGGCAGTGCAGGTATTGAAAAGAGCAGCGGAAATCGAGCGCAGGGGACGGTATGTGGAACGATAATTCATAACAACTCAACAAACTCTTTTTCTTCGACTCCTTTCAGCGCTCTCCGATTAATGACTTCCATGCATCCCGGTATTGCATCTTTTATATTTTCCAATGCTTCTTCTATTGTCTCACCTTGGGAATAGCATCCGGGCAATGCTGGGCAGCTTACATTGTATCCCTCGTCTTCTAAATCTTCCTTTATAACGACTTTGAATTTCATTTACTTACCACGCTTAATAGATAGATTTTTGGTATTTTAAGAGGCTTACTCTATGAAAGCCCCAGCCGCGCCACCCCCGAATGAATTCGGGTGCATCCACGTTATCCATAGGCGGGGTCCCACCGCAACTTAACTTCCTTGTCATTTTTTTCTGATAATCGGGGTTCTTGATCTTGTTTCTTAAATTTAAATGATTGTATGCATTCATCAAATATTTGCTCATATTCATCAAATAGATTGGGTTCTATACCACATGTTATGATGTATTCAATGCCATCTTTAACAAAACCAACCTTTTTGGTTTTAAGACCCAGTGCCGAATATATCGCCTCAATAGCTTCTATATTATCCACTTTTATGCGTTTTAAAGATTCCATTTTACCATTAAGCCCGTGTACATTCCGTATTACTAAATCTTCAAGATCTTCGATAGTTTCCTGAGTTCCATAAGTTGGACCAGCCACAAGATTAATATTTCCCCCTCTTAGATTGGTAAAATGAACAAGCATCTCTGAGGGTAATTTGGTATTAATTCTCCTCCATCCTTTGGGACATTTGATCGAAAAACCATACTTCTCGTTTGAATATACTTCATCCGCAGATTTTTCCTCATATTCAAATTCCAAATCATTTTGATTTACCTCTTTAATAGCTCTTTCAAGTGCCTCGTGTGCATTAACATTGTTGGGCTCCAACTCCACAGCTTTTCTAAATTCTAATATCGCTTCATCCATCTTTCCTGCTCCTGCAAGAGCAGCTCCAAGACTACAATGAGCGGAACCAAATTTAGGATCTATCCTTATCGCCTCTTTAAATTCTTTTATGGATTTATTCAGTTTTCCTTTTGAGAAAAAAGCATGTCCTAGGGCATTATGCGCAGGAGCAAAATCGGAGTCCATACTCACAGCCATTTTGTAATTAGATATGGCTGCATCCAGATCTCCTTTCCTATTAAAAACGAGACCTTGATCATAAAACTTTTTTTCCGATCTCAAATTTTCACTCCTAAACTTACCTCTCAGACTCATCCATGATATAATCGCTGCTAATATCCCCATAAATATGAAGAAATACTTTGTCCATCCATATTTAAAGCGGATATAACCCGAAGGCTCAACGACGAGCATGGAGATTATAAGAAGTATAGCACAAACAAGGGATATAATATCAAAAGTTCTCCCCATTTTTACATCACCTTTTGTTTTTTATCTTTATCATACCTCTTCAAAAGTCACTATACCCTGTACTTAAGATATGGGCCTGTAATAAGCACGGGACCTGCAACCCGACTTTTACAATATATTTTTATCATGAGATATATAAAAGGTTTCCATTTATTTCCGTAAAAAATATTTGATATAGCAGCTCCATTCGTTAAATAAAGCAAAAAAGTTCGATGAAGTTGAAAATCGCTAAAAGACCTTGTTTCTTTGGTAAAGCTTTCTTTTCAAAAGAAAGGTTTGTTTATGATCCCCATAACAACTACCGCAACCTCTTTCTAATAGGCTCCAGCACCTCATTGAGTGACCTTACAGCATTAGTCTTCAAATCTGACGGATGCACCTTCCCCTGTACATAATCGAGTTCGAGTCTCTCATAACGCTCGTAACTGACATTTCCACCGTATTTAGCACTTCGCTCTATCGTCACTTCGCCACTCAGCTCAGGACTTGGAAATATCACATGCTTATAGATCTGCAGTACGGGATTGCCCTCCGCGATTTTAGGTGGGCAAAAAGCACTCATTAGCTTCTGTTCCAAGCTCTCTTCAGGCTCGTCCACCGCTATATAATTTCTCAGGGATGAGGACATCTTATCGCCATCTAACCCTATTAATAACGGAGTATGAATACAGATAGGAGCTTTAAAGCCCAGTTTCGGGAGGTTATCCCGTGCGAGCATGTGGATCTTCCGTTGGTCAATCCCGCCTACTGCAATGTCTATATTGAGATACGCAATATCCACCGCTTGCATCAGCGGATAGATCGCTTGTGAGACTTTTCTGTCCTCCGTGCTCCGGGAGACCTCGTCCATGCTTCTTCTCGCTCTCTTTTCCGTGGTTATCGTTGCAAGCCGTAGTACGTTCATCATATATTCTTCGTCCATTTGATAAGACGAGCCGTAAATGAACTCAGTCTCTTCGCTTAACCCTGACGCTGCAAAACATCGCTTGTTATAGTCTGCGGTCTCCCGTATCTGTTCAAAACTCCCCTTCTCATTCAGATACGCATGCATATCCGCGAGAAGCACAATGACCTGAAAGCCAAGACGCTGCAGCTCCCGCAACGTGTTTAGTATAGGCAAATGCCCGATGTGCACGCTGCCACTCGGCTCAAATCCTACATACGCTCTTAATTCTCGCTCAGACTTTGAGAGTGACGCCAATACATCCTCTAATTCTGCCTCAGTTATTATCTCTTCCACGTTCATTTCTAAAATCTTCAGTGGTTCGCTGTCTTTCATTCTCGTCTCACTCCTTTTAGAAAAAGCGTTGATAAAAACTTTTTTTTAAAAAAAGTTTGTTAGTGCATCAGCTTCAACAGCGTATCACCGAATTCCGAAGGAATAATGCCGGTAGCACCCATTGTTTTTGGATGAAGGTCAATTTCAAGCACTACGTGGTCGTGTCCAAGCCATCTTAACGGCTCGATTGTTCTTGGACCGTTAGTGACCGAAAATGTCTCCATTTTTACACCGTACTTCTCCAAAGGCACTGCGTGCGGAATACCCAGCAAAACGGCAAAATCGTACGATGAGTAAAGGTCCCGGATAAAAGCAGCAGCTTTCTCCCCCGCAACTGGATATTCATCCAACCCACCGATTATGTGATCTGTTGCGATACCGTCAGCCGCTAATTCGTCAAGAATCGTCTCCGAATAGCCTCGAATCTTTTTCAAGCCCACTTCCGTATCAAGATTAGCGATATTGACGATTTGCGAAGGCGCTGCGACTTTATTCACAGCCCTTAAAATGTCTGCAAACATGAAAACTGTCTCTTTCTTTGCGTTTAAAATGCATATTCCTTTTTTACCTTTGCCAATAAGTTCAAGCAGCCTGTTTGCAATGTCTATCTTTGAATCTCCCTTAGAAGGTGGAATATAACTTTTGCTGGCAGCTCCGACTTCTTTTTCTAATTTCGTTGCCGCTTCGAGCATTCTCTTCTGCCGTTCAAACTCCTCAATGCTGATTATACCCAACTTATAAGCAGATTCTAAGGTTAGAATCGCGCCCACGGTGTTGTCCCTGTATCCAGCATGCACGTTCACCGCTATTACCTTACATCCTACTCCGCTCTCCTCTACTGCCTGATGCAGGTCTTCCCCAATTATCATGCTCGAACAGGTGCCTACCACGCCCATCAGCTCCGGATGAAACATCTCTTCTGCTTTTCTCAGCACTCTTACCAGAGAGTCATGCCCGCCGAACACAAAGTTGCTCTCGTTCATCGCAGAGGTTAAAACATGCATTCCGTCTTCTTCAAGCAGTCGGCTGTGCTTGAAACTGCAGCCCGCGGGACCGTGCATAACTGCAACGTCCACATCCAAATCGCGGAGCGTATAAAGTGCAGCTACAATCGCACTCGGTCTCGGATGCAGTATCATCTCTATTTCCTCGCTCATGCTCTTGTCATCCTCTTTTTAGCTTCTTCCTCTGAAGAAGGGTTTAGCAATAAAAAAGTTTTTATCAGATAAGAGACCGTCTCACAATTCAAAATCGCACACGAAACTTAATATGCACGGAAAAGATTTGTATCCGGCAGTGGAAAACATTCTTGAAGACCCGAAAGAATTGTCCTTCAGAATACGTTGGAACTGAATTATCTCTGAAGAGAGGTAAAAACAGCCTCAGAGCAGAAGGGGTTCGGAGTATCAAAATCAAATCAAGGTGGAAAGATTATCTATTTATGTGAAGGAAAAAAGGAACTGAAACGCCGGAGTTTCGGCAAAGTCGTTGGTGAAGCAGTAGAACTCGTATTCTACCCTTTATTGTTTCATTTTCTTGTGTTAATCTCGTGAGATCTCGTGGTTTGGTTTTGGATTTTGGTGCTTGGAGCTTGTGATTTTTGAGGGACATTCATCTCCACGTCTTCACATTAGAAACAATCACAGAACCTTTTTCCGAATCGTTAACGGCCTTTTCCAGAGCCGCATCCAAATTAGCAGAAAAAAACACGTTCTTACCTTTGATTTTACTTTTAAATTCCTCACCCACAATGAGCATCTCAACGAAATCAGATGCTCTCTGCTCAACCACTTTCTGGAGTTCCTCCGCACTCACACCCTCACACACATATCCCGACTCTTCGCCAACAATCAAAATCATCTTTTCTGATATTCTCCTCGCCATCTCCGTTACCTCATCAAGGAACTTCAATTTTGTGCCTGAATTGGAATTATCAATCAAGAACCGCCCTTTTAGCTTCTCCAGTTTCATTCTACCACCCACCGCTGAAATAGTACTATTGAGCTCCTTCGGGGGTATGCCAAGACTCAAAACCGTACAACAAGCCGCTTCCAAGGAATTCCTGTAATATTCCGTGTCAAAAAAGGAATCAAAAGGTTTGAACGCGATTTCGCCATTTATAAAATCGCCGTTTATGGTTTTTAGCCGGTTAAAAACGACTTTATTTTCGTATTCCTCTATCCACAGAGTTTTATCTTTGTCACCGAACGTATTCCCGCTCATGTTTACATCGGATATTAATAAACCCGGATGAACAACGATACTCCTGTCCCCATAGTTTTTTATTGACGCTTTTTTTACCGCAGATGCATCTTTTGTGCCGCCTGCAATTCTATAATCTTCCTTTAAGCTCGTTATCACTCCTACATCGCCTATTCCCGTTAATCCCAGCGAGATCTCAAACACCGCTATATCAGGCTTCAAATTCTTTTCACTTGCTATTTCCATTACTTTTAACACATTTGCGGGTGTCCCACCCAATTTCGGAAATATTACTGTATCCTCGGGGGATGTGAACCTCGTGACGGAACTGGTATGCGAAAGAACTTTAAATTTGTTCTTTAACAACTGACATATCAACTCGCAGACCGAGGTCTTCCCGATCGTTCCAGTTACTTCTACTACTTTTATATCATCGAAAAGGTTCTTTATGGTGGCAATCTCTCTCACAGCCTCGTGATGACTCATAAAAGGTATGTCATTCTTTAACGCTTGCTTTACAATCTCAAAGTTCGGATTCAGGTGAACGGGTGCGATAACCAAGTCGTAATTCAAACCTTTAAAAAAGGTTTGCTGCGAAGCGTTTTGATCAAACTTTCTTAAAGTTTGATAGGGATTGAATATTTCTACTTCTTTCCCAAGTTCCTCTAACTCTTCTGCAATAACGTCCGCTCCGTGAATTGGATCTAAAACCAATATTCTGGATGATTTTTTTATAGTCATTTGTCAGATGCTCCTTGCTCATATTTATAAAAGAAGTTTAATGATGCTCATACTTATCTTTCAATTTCCTTACTTGATCGTGCGTGTGCTTATGAATATGCAGATGTATGTGCCCGCCTTCGGTCTCTACCGTCCTCGTCAGGTGCTCAATCGCATCGTCTACGGACAGAGGCAGCTCTTCGCAGTTGTAGCCAAAACACTGCAGCACTTCAAACAGCTTGAATACTTCCGGAACTTCCAGATTGTTCTCCTTTAGCAGTTCCACATCCGAGAATATCTTCTGCGAAGTGCCCTCCGCAATTATCCTCTTGTTCAGCACGTATACACGATCTGCGAGCGTAGGAACAGCATTTACGTCATGCGTTGCGGTCACAATGGTAATTCCTTCCCGTTCATTTAATCCCTTTATGATCTCTATCAACTCGGCTCTGCTCCTTGGGTCGAGATTAGCAGTAGGCTCGTCAAGCACTAATATCCTCGGCTCCATAGACATAACCGCCGCCAGTGATGCTTTCTTCTTCTCGCCATAACTGAGATGATGAGGGCATCGGTTTTCATAGCCAGAAAGTCCAAGTGTTAAAAGAGCTTTTTCTACTCTTTCCCGCACTTCATCTTCTTTTAGCCCCAGATTTATCGGACCAAAAGCGAGGTCATCGAAGATCGTGGGCATGAACAATTGATCGTCAGGGTCTTGAAAAACAAGACCTATATCTTTTATTATCTCTTCCCTTTTCACCTTGTCCACGCTCTTACCGAATACTTCCACCTGTCCATCGGTACCGTGGAGAATTCCATTTAGATGCAGTAGAAGAGTCGTTTTGCCCGCTCCATTCGGTCCCACGATCGCAATTCTTTCTCCCTCATGCACTGTCATATTCACACTTTCCAACGCCCTCGTGTCCTCTGAATACGTGTAACTCAGATTTTTGATGGTTATCGCTTCTCTCATTCTTCTTCACACCACTCCCAGAAAAGAAATTACATGCAAAGAAATAGCAAACCCCACGATAAAAACTGCCAATATGTAGTCCTTCACGTGGATCTCAAACTCAACCATCGTTTTTGGATTACCGGTATATCCCCGTGAACGCATTGCCTGATACACTCGCTCTGCTCTTTCATAGCTGCGAACGAAAAGCATTCCCAGCGCCTTCCCTATCGTCCTCAACGCATACAAAGTAGTCCTCAGTTTGAACCCCTTCGATTCCATCGCCGTCCATATCCTTTGAAATTCGTCCACAAACACGAAGATATAACGATACGTGAACATAAGCATTTGAACCAGCGAATTAGGAACTTTTAACCTATCCAACGCTTTTATCGTCGTGTCAAATCTCATGGTTCCAATCATCGGAAAAATGAGGATGACGGCGGAAAAAGCCCTCAGGGTGATCAAAGATCCTGTATATAAACCCTCAGCCGTGATACTCAGAAAATAAAAATTGAAGAGCTCTTCACCCGGAAAAGTGAATGCCAGAATTACGAAGAAGGATAAAACGAACATAGCCACCCATTTCAAATACCCTAACACAAATGCGAGCGGGATTCCGGATAGAATAAGAAGAAAAATAGCAAAGAAGAAACCAATGAAGGCTATCTTTAAATCCGGTATAAGAACTACGGAGAAGATAAGAAAAAGGAATGCGATTATTTTCGCCCTCGGGTCAAACCGATGTAACAGCGAATCGAGTGCTGCATACCGATCAATCTCAGGATATTCTATCATTGCACTTTTTCTTTTTGTAAAAAGAAAACCGGCACTAAAAGAAAAAAGAAAATGAAAAGTTTATCACTGATTTTCGTATTTCCTCTTCAGCTTCCAGCCCATATACGCCATTGCAGCTCCTGCTAAGCCGATTAAGTAACCAAATCCAGCGATAGCCCTCGTGTATAACGGCATTTCCGTCCCCATTCCACCAGCACCTGCACCCGCAGCTTCTTGACTCAAGTTTATCACCGTTTCTGCTTTATGGCCTGGCATGTGAACAGCCTCAACAACCACTTTGTACTCGTCCATCCCTATCTTTGGAGAGAACCTGAACTTCCCCTCATCGTCTGTCACTCCATCTATATACAAATTCCCTTCTTTGTCATACACATTCACGTTAGCATCTCTGCAGGGAGTTCCACCTCCAAAGTAAGCTTCTATTTCTATTTCGCTTAGCTTATGGACTATATGCAAACGATGTGCGCTCACGGTGCTTATGCTCAAGCACGATAACACCAGAAGCATTACAAAAATAGCAAAAACCCGTTTTCCGTTCATTTCCTCTCACCTCCTAAACCAAAACTTCCTATTAACTCCGGTTTAACCCTCGCCAGAAAGGCAACCACGGAGCCTACAATTACCGTCTCTATCACTATTATCGGAATATGATAGAGTATCAACGCTTTTATTGCCCATGCGTATTCTATTCCTAAGGTGCATAGCATTCCCGCAGTAAGTAAAACAGCCAGAGCCACTGCGATTCCTCCTGCTAACGCTCCTAACACCGCTTTACTCGTTATGGATTCCGAAGGAATCAGTTTATTCCCGACTTTGAAGATACCATGTGCCACCAATGCCGGAACGCCCATGTCTATCGTATTCACTCCAAGTACTGTTATACCGCCATGACCAAAGAGGAAAGCTTGTAGAAGAAGCCCGATAAAAATTGCGGGATAGGCAAGTATTCCTAATGTCACACCCATTAAGCCATTGAGTATGAGATGTACGCTCGTCGGTCCTATGGCTATATGAAAGAGGGAGGCGACAAAAAATGCGGAGGTAATAACCGATAAGCGTGGGATCTCCTCTACTATACTGCCCTTCCTTTTACTCCACCAGAGCACTACTGCTATCAATGCAATTGTTATTGCCCATCCCGCTGCCAATACTGGCAAAGATAATATCCCATCAGATATATGCACCATTTTTGTTTTTGCTTATCTCTTTCTTCTTTTTACCGCATATACTACGATTAACAACCCAGCTATCGCTGCTATCACACCAAATCCAGGTAATCCTTCTCCCGCAGGTGTTTTCAGTGTTGCCACTTTGTCTTCTAACGATTTTACACGGCTCTTTAGGTCTTCGAGTCCCGCAAGGGACGCAGGAGCAGATGCTTCTTCCGCCGGGAACGCATCCAATACCGGAATTATAAACACGCTCCTCTGCGTGAGCCCGGCTACCTCCGGTCCGTATGCGCCAACAAACCATATCCCCGGCTCGTCAAGCGTGTATGCGAATTCGCCAGCGGCATTCGTCTTTGTCACCCGTGTGAACATCATTGGCGGGTCGTAAGGGAACATCGTCTCGGCAGTTTCCACGACCTCTTTACCAAGGTCCAGTGTGTGGTACATCTCAACTTCTACATCGGCGTCTGAAAGAGCGTTGCCATCGTATAACGCTGTTCCCGTGAACACAAAGCCCTCTTCTAAGCCGTAAGGTCGCGTGAACGGAACGATTTCAGCTTTCTGCCCTGTCTCTGCATCCCAGCCTTCCCATGCCTCTACTCCGCAGTGAATGACCGCCTTTACATAGTCTGTCAATTTCTCGTCTTCATCCTCGTATCTCACAAAGACAACGGAATCACCCCTTTGATCAACAGTGAATGAGGCTTTGTACGCTACAAAGGTTCCGGGATTACCATCTTCGTCCATTCCATTAACGCTGATCTCTTCCGCCGTAAGCGGCAAAACCGCGCCGTCGGGTTTCATGACGGACACTTCGGGTACAGATGCCATATCAAAAGATATGTGCTCGTAGGGGTGTCCCCACATTATATACACCGTCTTTGTTTCTCCAAGCTCTGCTATGTAGTCTTCTGGTGTCACGTCCCATACGGTAGCCTCACTATCGCTGGGGAAGATCATCGTAAAGTGCGCGCTCGCCATTCCTACTGTACAGGCAAGGAGTATTCCTGCTAAGAGAACAGTCGCTATCGTAGTCACCCTTTTTCTTCTTTTCATCTTCTTCTTTTTTCACCTCCTTTTGTTTTTATATCTCATTTTTTATCTGTGCACTTTCTATTTTTACCCTTAAAGTGCTACGTTATATTTCTATTATCGAGGATATATATAAGTTTTTCAATTTTTTATTACTTGAGGTTGCGATAAAGGCAAAAGATATGATAACAGTGACGGTGCCTGCGCTTCACGGCAATCGAAATATGACGGTTTCGAAGAAAAAACCAAAAAAGAAAAATTAAAGGAGATGGAGCCTTATCCGAAAGATTCGGTCTTTGTCTGTTTACTATTAATTATTCCCCTTCCATCGCCTCTTTTACTCGATCCAGTAAGACGTCCACAATCCGCTCATCCACTCCTATCGGCTTTGCGTAAATAAGCTTAACATCCCTTCCTATCTCCTCCCATGCGCCCTCGAAGGCTACTTTCAACTTCTCTGGAATATCCTCTGTGGTGTGCGCCCCGTCTGCCAAAAAAACTGGCTGTGCCACTATTTTCTTCATTCCGTCCTTAGCAAGTGTTCTCAGTACCTCCTCAATGCTCGGCGAGTTCAATTGCATGAAGGCGACCCTTACCGCCTTAAATATCTCCCGCAGTTCCATTCTCCTTCCGAACTCTTCCAATACTTCCTTGTTATACGGTAGTGTGCTTCCATGTCCTATTAAAACGACCGCAACGTCTTCTCCATCTCCGCCTACGTCTCTATCTTCTTCTTTTGCCAATTTCATCACCTTCTTTATTTTATGTGTTGTCAAACGATCCTAACTCCTTAAAATGTGGGCATCTTAAATAACTTTCGATTTTTTTTTGATACCAATATTCTTAAATAAAACCTTATTGCTACTACTCCTGAACCGCTACTTCCCTGCCTCATACTTCTCTTTTGTCCTCCTTCTGATTACCTGACCTATCCTGATCATCTCTTCTGGTGCTAAAGGCTCAGGGACTGAGGTCAGCGTGTTGGTGCTGATTCTCAGAGCCAGCTCCCGGAACAAATCGGCAACACCACTATTAGGGGCATATTCAATCACGGTATTGCCTTCAATCTCGGCTTCTGCAATCTGATGTGCGTTAGGGATATGTCCAATAACGTGTGACCCAACCTTCTCAGCGAAATCGTGAACGACAGCATCGTCATCAAGCATACCTCTAATGTTATAAACGATACCCCCCAATGGCGACCCTCCTTTGGTAGCGAACTCGCTGATACCCTTGCAAATATTGTTCGCCGCGTAAAGAGCGAGATAATCCGCGGAGGTTACAATATAGACCTCGTCCGCCAAACCCCGCCTCAGGGGCATTGCAAAACCACCACACACAACATCTCCAGGTACATCATAGATCACCATGTCCGGCTTAAGTTCTTCAAAGGCATTCAGCCGCTTAAGCAACTCGATTGCAACAATGACTCCTCTACCAGCGCATCCAACACCCGGTCTTGGCCCTCCACATTCTGCGCAATAAACACCCCTATATCCCTTGTAGATGACTTCATCGAGTCTGATTTTATTTCCTCTCACCACCCCATCAAGACCCAATTGCTCTATACCTTTATCTCTTGATGTGTCAAGAATAGTTGGTATTTCAACCTCTCCCCGCAAGTTTCTCGTGCAGTCGTGCTTCGGATCGCAGCCAATCAGCATCACTACAAGACCATGTTCAGCTAACGCAGCAGCGATGTTCGAGCCCACTGTGGATTTTCCAACGCCTCCTTTGCCATAAAATGCTATCTGTCTCATTTTTGCCAAGAATTTCAAATCCTTTAAAATGAAATAAAAATTTTTAGAATAAATATGAACATCCCGAGGGTGGTGATTGCAGGGGACAGAAGCTCTGCGGGTAAAACCACGGTGTGTATTGGACTATTGGGAGCTTTGCGAGAGAGAGGACTTGAGGTTCAGGGCTTCAAGGTTGGACTTGACTATATAGACCCGGGCTTTCATACCTTAGTTTCTGGCAGACCTTCAAGGAATCTGGACGGTTTTTTGATGTCTCCGGAGGTGGTGAAGGAGATATTTATAAGGGGCAGTAAGGGTGCTGATATTGCAGTGATAGAAGGAGTGCGGGGGCTTTACGAAGGGTTGAACTATTCCGATGATGTGGGTAGTACTGCACAGATAGCCAAGATTCTACATTGCCCGGTTATACTTGTTATTGATGCGGGCAGCATCACAAGGAGTGTTGCAGCGTTGGTTAACGGCTATAAAAGTTTTGATCCTGAAGTGCAGATTTCAGGGGTTATTCTAAACAATATTGGAAGCGAGAGACACGGCGAGAAAGCGCAGAAGGCGGTGGAGAAGTATTGCGGTGTGAAAGTCATCGGTAAGATTCCCCGTAAGAGCGACCTGAAGATCTCTATGCGACACCTCGGTTTGATCACCGCAACGGAGTGTAAAAAGAGTGGGGGCGGTTTTAACAGCGTTTTGGATAAGATAAAAAACTCGGTGCACGAGAACGTGGATATAAAAGCGTTTCTTGACGTTGCGAACTCCGCACATGCACTGAAAGCGCCGGTGTCACGGATTTTTCATGCTAAGATAGGCAGAAGCGAAGAGGCGAAAGTCAGGATTGCAGTGGCTTTTGACGAGGCGTTCAATTTTTACTATCAGGATACATTGGATTTACTTGCTTTGGATGGTGCAGAACTCGTATATTTCAGCCCTATGAATGATAAAAAGTTTCCGGACGGAGTGGATGCCGTTTATATCGGTGGTGGCTTCCCGGAACTTTACGGCGATGAACTTTCTTCGAACACGCAAATGCTCGACGCCGTAAAAGACTTTTATGATCAATATGGGGTTATATATGCGGAATGCGGCGGGTTGATGTATTTGATGGAACAACTTGAATACCAGAGCAATTGTTTTGAGATGTGTGGTGTGATAAAAGGCTCAGTGCGATTTGGAGAGAAGAGAGTGGTAAACTATGTAGAAGGTGAATTTCAGAAGGATTGCATCTTAGGAAAAAAGGGGGAGTGGTTTAAGGGGCACGAATTCCACCATTCTAAAATACTGCTCGAAGACCCGGCAAATACTGATTTTGCTTATAAAATACTGAGAGGCAAGGGTATAACGGATGGACTGGACGGTATCATCTTAAAGAACTGCCTTGCTTCTTTTGCCCATCTTCATGCAGCTTCTTATGCCGGGTTTGCCGAAAATTTTGTTACGAGTGCAAGAATATCGAGAATCAAAAACTTTAAAACTTAGGAGAAAGAATTTGTTCTTACCAAGAACAAACATGATACCATGCTTCCTCTCTATGTTGACGTTTCGGAAAAAAGAATAGTGGTGTTTGGCGGCGGTGCCGTTGCAGAGAGGAAAATATGCCAGATTCTGGATACGGCTGAGGAGGATGAGGGAAAGGTGAATCTGGAAGTTTACAGCTTTGATTTCACACCACGTATAGAAGAGCTGCGGGAAAAGGGAGAAATTCAGTGTTTCAGATGCGATTTGTGTGATCAGAACCTGGAAGAGCTGATAAAAGGGGCTTTTTTAATCCTCATTTGCACCGGTGACGATACTTTAAATGAGCGTATTTTAAAAGAGTCAGCAAAATTTGATGCGCTTGTGAATTACCGGAATGCCGGGGATACTTTTATGGCTTCTGTGGTAAACAAAGGGGGGTTTCTGATTTCCGTCTCTACTATGGGTAAAGGACCTGCAATGGCAAGGTATATGAAGGAGAAGATTTCGGCTCTTATAGGGGAAGAAGAGGAGAAGATGCTGTACATCCAGTCACACCTCAGGGGATATTTAAAAGAGAGGATTAAAGACGAGAAGAGTAGGAGAGAGATTTTGAACCGGGTTTTGAGCGACTCGGAATGCTGGGCTGCTCTTGACGAGCCTGTTGAGGTTGCGGAAGAACGTATTCTCAGGATTGTAGGTGATAGATATGCATAGAATCGGCTCTTTATGGTGCTCGCACAAAACGTGTAGCGTGGAGGAACTCGAGGAGATAGCAGAGCGATTGAATCCTGAAATATTCGCAGAAGACCCGCGTGTGAGTGGCTTTGCAGTTATAAATACCTGTAATCGTGTGGAGGCGTGTATCAGCTCGGAAAATCCAGGAGCGGTTTTAGAGGACGTTGTTAACAGACTGAAATTGGATAAAAGCGGGATATTCGTGGGTAAAGATGCGGTAGAGCATCTTATGCGGGTCGCTTGTGGGCTTGAAGCGATGATAGTAGGAGAAGACCAGATTCTGGGGCAGATAAAGAAGTGTTATCTGGAAAGCAGGAAAGAAGGGACGATAGACGGTCTTCTGGACCTGGCGTTCGACAGAGCGATAAGAGCTGCGAAGAGGGCGAGAAGTGAGACGAGAATAAACGAAGGGTCCGTTTCTATCGGGTCTGCGGCGGTTGAGCTTGCGGAGTTCATAACCGGGGGTTTAGAAGAAAAAAGCATCCTCGTAATCGGCGCAGGAGAGATGGGAACGCTGGTAGCAAGGGCTCTTTCGGAAAAAGACCTGAAAGCCATATTCATTGCCAATCGCACGTACGAAAGAGCGAAGAGGCTTGCAGAAGAGGTTTGCGGTAAGGCGGCTAAACTGGATGAGAAGGAGAAATGGCTCTCTATTTGTGACATCGCTTTAAGCACTACGTCAGCGCCTCATCACATTCTGGATTATGATTTAATGACACGGATAATGGCGCATCGCAGAAATGACAACGATCTGCTCATTATAGACATAGCGAATCCGAAGGATGTCGAGGAGAGAGTTGGGGAGATAGAGGGGGTGGAATTGTATGACCTGGACTGCTTATACGGAATAAGTGAGGAGAACCTGAAGAAGCGGCTTTCTGAGGTAAGTAAAGTTGAAGGAATAATAGCGGAGGAGATTGAGGTCTTCAAAAATATTTTGAATCGGCAAAGGGTCGAGAGGCTTATCGCACTGATTTATAAGCATGAGTCGCGTATAAGCGAGGAGGAGAAGAAGAGAGCGCTTAGCTATATAGAAAGAGGGCGAGACCCGAAAGAGGTACTGGAAGGTTTCTCGCAGGCTGTTTTATCTAAAACGCTTCATACGCCAACCAAGATACTCAGGAGCTATGTGGAAATGATGGGCAAGGGCTCAGAGGATAAGGATAATGATGACAACAATAATAGTGATTTCATAGATTTCTTCATAGCCGAGTTTGAGAAGGTGCGGGGCATGGGGGAAGAGGAGTAGGTTAGATGTTTCCCGCAGTTAGAATGAGGCGTTTGAGAGGGCTGAAACTAATAAAAGAAACCCGATTGTCCATAGACGACCTGATTCTCCCATTGTTTATTGACGAGAACATAGAAGGCGAAACTAAAAAGCCGATTAGTTCTATGCCCGGGCAGTACAGATTTTCGATAGAAGGAGCAGTAAAAGAGGTTTTAGATGCTCGTTCGATGGGTATAAAGTCAGTGCTGTTGTTCGGAATCCCGGCAAGGAAAGATGAAATGGGAAGTGAAGCGTTCAACAAAGAAGGAGTAATACAACGAGCGGTTAGAAAGCTAAAAAAGGAGGTTGAAGACGTCATTATTATTACTGATTTATGTCTCTGTGAGTATACAAGTCACGGGCATTGCGGGCTTGTAGAGAATGGAAAAGTGCTCAACGACCCTACACTGGAGGTATTGGGAAAAATAGCAGTGAGTCAAGCGGAAGCAGGTGCGGATATTGTAGCACCGTCCGGGATGATGGACGGGATGGTAAAAGCGATAAGGGCGGCATTAGATAACAAGGGCTTCATAGATACCGCCATTATGTCTTATGCTGCGAAATACAATTCCGCTTTATACGGGCCTTTCCGAGATGCGGCGGATTCTGGCTACCAATTCGGTGACCGTAGCAGTTATCAGATGGACTTTTCTAATGCAAGGGAAGCGCTCAGAGAAGTAGAACTTGACGTTGAGGAAGGTGCGGACATCGTGATGGTGAAACCAGCTATTTTTTATCTTGACATAATTTCCAGGGTGCGTGCACGATTTGATGTTCCACTTGCTG
>DAOUYX010000044.1 GCA_030665925.1 Methanosarcinales archaeon
ACGTAATTCTGGAATACCTTCTGGGGCTCAGTATTTTGCAGTTTTACCAAACTATGAGAAAGGGATATCTTCAAGGCGGTGGATACTTTTTCAGCAAAAATCTTGACCAAATCGCCTGATTCTGTTGGGGGAACATAGATAATTAAATCGAACTTCTCGTCTCTAAAATAGCTATGGTATGCTCTCAAAACTCCTTGTAAAAGAAAATCGGGAAAATCTCCGCCATTCTCATATTTGCAATGGTGAATAGTAGAACCCACATTGGAAAAACCATAATACGAGAATGCAACTCCATTGACCAATTGAGTGTTTCGCTCTGAAAGGGGTCTTTCTTGTTGAGTCCTGGGAACCAATTCAATCTCGGGGAAATAATAATTCTTAAAATCATCCACTTTTTGTTGCCACTCGGCGTTGATTTCATAAATCCATCTTTCACCTCTGCAATTGTCACATTTAAGGCATTCTCTTACGTCCTTATCTTCTAAGTAATCACAGAGATAAAACATCCTGCACCTGTTGGTTTCAGCGTATTCTATGATTTTATCAAGTTCTCCTAACTTGAACTCTCTGAACTTTTCAAAAGCCGTAGTGTCAAGCATAGGGGCATCAGATTGATATTCATATTTTTTAGAACGACCTCCTGCAACCTTTTTTACTATGCCCTGCTCAATTAAATCCCTTATTATCACCTCTATTTTGGTACGATTAAGATTTGTTTTCCTCATCAAATCCCAGATGCCCTCAGCTTTCTTTTTTGATTTTAAACTGTCAATAACTCTCTGATAGTGTTGAACGGGCGGGCGATTATTTTCAATAAAATATTCGGGTAATTCCTTATCTTCGGGATTGTATAAAAGAATAATCTTGGCTTCTCTTCCATCTCTGCCTGCTCGTCCAATCTCCTGATAATAATGAATTGGCGACTGCGGGATTTGGGTGTGAATGATAAATCTAATGTCGGGTTTATCAATACCCATGCCAAGAGCATTTGTAGCGACGACGCACTTCCAACGGTTATTAAGCAATCCTTCTTCTACTTCTCTCCTCCTTTCAGCATCGAATCCTGCATTGTAATTTACAGCCTCAATGCCTTGACGGTTTAAGAACTTTGAATACTCTTCTGTGTCTGCTCTTGTGCCGCTGTAAATGATACCTGTTCCCTCCAGTTCAGGTAAATAGTGAGCTAAAAAGGCTAACTTATCGTCTTCAGAAGAAACTCTTACCACATTTAATATGAGGTTTTCTCGCATCAAATTACCGCGAATATACTTTACATTACCGCCCATTTGTTGAATAATATCCTGAGCTACTTTTTCGGTGGCTGTTGCCGTGGTGGCTAAAACAGGAAGTTCTTGCGGCAATGATTCTACAAGATCAATGATTCTCCTGAACGCAGGGCGGAAATCATGCCCCCAAACGGAAATACAATGCGCTTCATCTATGACAACCATTGAAAGGTTCATTTCTTCCACGGCTTCCAACCATTCCGGGTTTTCCTGCCTTTCGGGAGCAATATACAAAATCTTCACATCGTTTTGTCTTGCTCGTTCCAGAATTACACGGTTCTCTTCATTTGTTTGCTCGCTATTGATACACTCGGCAGAAATACCTAAAGATTTTAGCTGTTGGATTTGGTCACGCATTAGGGCAATAAGAGGTGAAAATACTATCGTTATCCCATCGAATCGAATTGCTGGAAATTGATAACAAAGCGATTTTCCAAAACCGGTTCGGTGTATTAGCAAAATTCTTTGTCCTTCAAGTAGACTCTCAATTGTTTCCCATTGTTCATCGTAAAACTGGTTTAACCTGAAGCGTGTCCGTAATATATCCTCCGCCTGATTTCGCGTTAGAGCCATTGTATCCTCCTTGCCAATTCAGGGCAGCGTTTCGCCCAATTATTAGTTCTCTTCTTACATATAATATTGGTTCTATAAATGTAAGGACAACAAATGTATCACATATCGTGATGAAATAAAATTAATAAAGCAGGAAAATGACGGACGAAGAGAACCTTTCAGACTTCGAGAATAAGATGCGTGCGCTGGAAGAAGCGATAAAGAGAGATGAGGAAGCGTTCTACGGTGAAAGAACGATCAAAGAGGCGTACAATCCAAAAAACGTTGGTGCATTGGATAATCCCGATGGCGCTGCCAGCATAACAGACCACAAAGGGGATACAATGCAGATACACCTACGCGTTGAAGGGAATACAATCAAAGATAGTAAATTCGCGACCGATGCATATGGCCCCATTGTTGCATGCGGAAGTGTAATCACTGAACTGGTGAAAGGTAAGACCGTTGAAGAAGCGCTAAGGATAGGGGAAAAGGACATTGAGTCGGTTTTGGGTAGGTTACCGGAGGAGAACGTTAGTAGTCCTGTGCTTGCCGTGAATACGCTGAAAGCAGCTCTGGAAGATTATAAAAAGAAGCATTGAAAGAATCAACTTAGTAATCGCACGCCGGATATTGACGAATTTGATGTTTTTATATACTCGCAATTTGTTGCACACGATTCCGACAACGGGTTATACCTTTACATGCATCCAGTTTCCTTTTACAAAAACTGCGTAGATTACGATTGTCCTCAAAAATACCTCCACAGCCATCCCCAGCCATATACCGAACAATCCCAAGCCAAATACGAATCCAAGGGTGTACGACAGTGACAACCGTATCACGATAAGGCAGATGAAATTTACGAGCATCGGCACTTTGGTATAGCCCGCACCCCGCATTCCGCCGGTGAGGGTAAAGAATGCGCCTAATGCAGGCTCTGAAAAGCCAATAATAAATAGATAGAGTGCCGCAAGGGTCACAACCCCTTCGTCACCGGTAAATACCATTGCGATATAATCGGGGACGAGTATGAATATAGCACCCACGACGATCATAAAGATCAGACACAGGTAGGTAGAAGCGAGTACCGCCTTTTTCGCCTGCTCTTCTTTCTTCGCACCTAAGTATTGGCCTGAAAGCGTGGTGGCTGCGATTCCAAATGCAAATGCCGGCATATACGCAACACTCTCAGCCCTCAGCCCGATCTGGAAGGCAGAGTATCCAACAGTCCCAAAGTGGAGTATCATTACGGTAAAAATGATGGAAGTAAAACTCCACATCGCCATGTCAATGCCCGCAGGAATACCGATCCTGAACATCTTCTTTACCGTATCCAGTCGATATCTAACGTTCCGGCTGTAAACTGGGTGTGTTATCAGTTTTTTCCCATATTGGAGTAACATGTAGACTGCAAAGGCGATGACGTAGGATGTACCGGTCGCTATGCCTGCTCCTAAGACACCGAGTTCCGGAAAGCCGAATTTGCCGAATATAAGAACATAATCCATCAAGACATTGTAGGCATTTGCTATGATATCCACGTACATAGGCGTTTTTGTATCGCCTGCCGCTCTTAAGATACCGTGATAAACGATAACGAGCGCGGTAAAGGGATAAAAAGCGAAGATTGCCTGTATGTAGTTCGCACTTTCGGTTATCACCATGCCTCGTGCACCGAGATAGTAGGTCAGATGGGGTGCGATGAAAACGCCGAAAAGGGCTATGGGAATCGAGATCAGAACAAGGGTTATCACTGAATCGGTAGCCACCTTCCCTGCCTCATCATAATTCTTCTCGCCCCATCTCCGTGCTATTATTGCTATCGTGCCGGTAACCAGCCCCATGGTAAGGGGAAAGAACATGTGATACAACACGAAGCCCACGCCAACGGCACTCAAGCTTACATCTGCCGGCGGATACCGACCAAGCATGATGGTATCGGCAATAATCTGAAAGGTTATCAGGATATTCGATACGATCGCGGGAAATGCAAGAGTCATCACCCGTCGGTATATGGCTTTGTCCATATCTCCCCTATAAGACCTCCGAGTTTATGTACGTTTTTTGAGTCGGCACTGATCGGGCGGTTATGAAAAAAGAGAAATCTTTAAGTTTGATTGACAGAAACAGTAAGAATAGCGTATGGTCTACGAGAAATTCCGGAAAGAGGTGGAACGGATACTGGAAGAGAAATCGAAGCCGGTTACATGGAACGAGATAAAAGAGAGTTCAACGAAACTGAAACAGAAAGCGCCGTATCACGTGTATGTGCAGAAGCTGCAGGGAGACATCGGCTTGGTGCGGTTCAAGCACGAGCAGAGAACGGTGTGGGCATTACGAAAATGGTTTGAGAACGGTAAGTTCAAGGAACTCTTGCCTGATAAGGCGCGGTTAACGATTTTGTCCGTCAAAAAGGGGTATGCAATTGCGGCAAATGAATACTGGGAGCTGAAACGGATTTATCCGTTGGAACCCGGGTTGCACAGATGGGACGTGATAAAAGCAGACGTAGCAGAGTTTTTCCCTGAAGAGGACAGAAGACCGGAGAGTATGAAGCTAAAAGGAGACGGCATGGAGTACGTACGGAGTATCGAGTCTGACGAAGAGCGAATACGGGTTGCGGAAAAGATAGCGGAGAGTGGGGAGTTCCTGCATACCGATGCCTGGAAAGGGAAGACGTTTGGTCTGACGAAGCCGAGGTTCAGATGCTTTTACTTCTACGACAGCAGATGCCAGTTCTTTTGCGATCAGAGCGTTTGCGTGGGTCACGATATGGATGTAGAAGAAGAGGGTGAAAGCGTAGAAATAAAAGGAGATAAGGTTTATTTCGTTTTAGAAGTGGCAGAGCGAGCTCAAAGCGAGTTCATATGGGCGAAGAAACAAGTTGAATGGCGCATAACGTCTGTGATTTCGTTGACCGATCCGAGGCAGCGGAGGTTGCTCTGATTTTTTGCAACTACCTTGTTGAAGCTTGAGTGTATTTTTATAACAGTACGGATTATTTAAAATTGTGAATTGTAGCATGAGAACGTCGAAAATATCGGGGTTTTATAAGCTGACTTCAAAGCAGAGATTGAAGTTTGTAAGGGATTTTGCAGGCTTAAATGACGATGAGATAGCCGTTCTCGGTAATACGGGCTCGTTGGGAGAACTGGCAGACCGGATGATAGAGAACGTTGTTGGCACCATGCCCCTGCCGTTAGGCATTGCCGTGAATTTCGTGATTAATGGTACGGATTACCTGATACCAATGGCGATTGAGGAGCCGTCTGTGGTCGCAGCGGCGAGCAATGCGGCAAAGATAGCCCGGGAGAGAGGCGGATTCCAAGCGAGTTCCACAGAGCCCATAATGATCGGGCAGATTCAGGTAACAAACGTGCCCGATCCGTTATCTGCGAAATTTACCATTCTCGCACATAAACGGAAAATTTTGGACATGGCAAATGAAAAAGATTCCGTGCTTGTTAATCTCGGTGGTGGTGCGAAGGATCTCGAGGTAAAGGTCATTGATACGATCGCGGGTCCGCAGGTGATTGTCCATCTCTTAGTTAACGTTAAGGATGCCATGGGCGCAAACGCGGTAAATACGATGGCTGAAGCGGTTGCACCATTTATTGAGCAGATCACCGGTGGAAAAGTGCTTTTACGAATTATTTCTAACCTCGCAACGTATCGGTTAGCATTTGCGAGGGCTGTTTTTGCGAAGGACGTTATAGGTGGCGAGGAGGTTGTTGATGGAATCGTTAACGCATATACGTTTGCGAAGTCCGATCCGTACAGATGCGCCACGCATAACAAGGGCATAATGAACGGGATAGACGCAGTGGTAATCGCTACGGGCAACGATTTCCGGGCTGTTGAAGCCGGTGCACATGCGTATGCAAGCATTACCGGGCAGTACCAGCCGTTAACGTGCTGGGAGAAGAACAAAGACGGCGATCTGGTGGGCACGATCGAACTGCCACTTGCAGTTGGTCTTGTTGGTGGTGCAACAATGGTTCATCCCACTGCAAAGATAAATGTCAAAATACTGGGTGTGAAAACGGCAAATGAGCTTGCGGAAATCATTGCTGCGGTCGGTCTTGCACAGAATTTCGCTGCACTGCGTGCATTGGCAACCGAAGGTATTCAGCGAGGGCACATGTCCTTACACGCACGGAACGTCGCAATAGCAGCGGGTGCACAGGGAGAATTGATAGACAGGGTTGCGGAAATACTGGTGAAAGAAAAGAAGGTGAGAGTTGAGAGAGCGAAGGAAGTGCTGGAAACGATTAAATAATTTATTCTCTACCAGCAATTTGCAGATCATGATTATCTGATCCTCTGATAACTTGCGATTGATTGTAGAAGACCGTGTTTTTGGTTTCTACAAAGACGCCATCACATGTCTTACAATTAAATCGCTGCCTGCCGTTTCTGTCGTGCCCATATCTCACTATATTGCCCACACCCCTTTTGCCGTAATTTGGATTGGAGCAAAACTCTTTTTGAGGGTCTGCCTCTAATTTGCTATTTGGCATAAATATAGGTAGGTAATCTACCCATATTATATATCAACCACATATCAGGACACTACCAATTTTTGCCTTTGCGAGTACGAATTCCAAATCTTCTTCCCAGAATTTCCATCCTTCTCGATGATATTTATCCGATAGTTCTGCCAAAACGATTGTGGGTGTAACACAGTATCCACTTTCTATATATTTCTTCGCCCTTTTCCCATGTTCTGAACCTTTAAAATACTCAATCCATGCATAAGAATCAATTACTGCATCACAGCTCATGGAACCGAACCTTGTCCTTTTCCGTGAAACTCGACATCTCTGGATGTGCACCAAAAAAGCTTTTCTTGGAAAGAAAAGCTTTACCATCAAACTTTCTTTCACAAAGAAAGTTGGATCAAAGAAACTTATATTTTCCTCGAAGCGTTTTTTAGTTAAGGTTTTTGCGAAGCAAAAAAGTTATAGCACAGGTTCTTTTTCTAAAAGAAAGTGTTTAGTAAGTTTTCTTATTACTTCATCAAAGTTTTTTGCGTTTATTTCTTTACTTTCTTCACTTCCTTTTCCGACATTTCCCGAGCAATTCAAAAAATTCCAGGTACTCATCATGACCGAGCCGGAATCCTTTTCTAATCATCAAATTCACTTTATCCTTCGCTTCTTCTTTTTTCAACTCCCCCCTTTTCACCATCAAGAAAATAAGAAATAGCGTGCCATGAACTTCTATTTTTAAAACACTTCCTACTCCTCTGGCTATGCTTTCGTCCAGAACGGCTACGCCACCTTTATCTTTTGCTAAGGCAAGCACTTCCAGTTCGCCTTCATGTAGCTCCTCCTCCAGACTTTTTAACATCTCCTTGAAACCATTCTCAACTGTTACTACCTTAATAACCGCTCTCTTTACCAAATCCTCCGAGATTATTGCATCTGCATCTCCCCTTTTCTTACCTTCTGTTACAACTTGCTCATAGACTTGTGTAGGAACGAATTTTTTACCTTCTAACCGCTCGAAAATCCAGTTTAATCCGACTTTATTCAGATATATCAAAGGGGAGGAATCGAATACCCATATCATATCATTTTGTTTCATCGATCGCATCGCATCGCAGCTTCGAAATCTCCCCTTATATCTTCAATGCTTATGTGCAAAGAGATACCTTTCTCCTTTATCAAATCCATCATCTCTCGGACTGATATATCCGCTATTTCCGCAGCCTTCGCCAAAGATACCTTTTTATCCCTGAACAACTCCAGGGCATGTTTTTTTAATTCCTCATCTATTCCGATGTCCAAAATCCTTCTTATCAAAGCGGACTTCTCGGTCTTCTCAATTCCGATCAGCCTTCCGAGCTTCCTTTCTATCTCTTCCGTGGGCCTAATAGATATAATTTTTTGCATGTTTACCTATTTGATTTTTGTATACTTAAAGATATCGCCATGATGCAATATCAGTTAGTATTTCCACCTCTATCGGTTGTCTTTAAGGAGCATATTCTTTTAGCACAGGTTTTCTTTATAATGGGCCAGACCTCAAACTTTCTTTCACAAAGAAAGTTGGATCAAAGAAACTTATATTTCCCGCGAAGAGTTTTTTCTACTGCTACTACTCTTTTACTCACTCCTTTCAAGTTCACGCAAAATCCCCATCAGCACTAAGAGATTCGGATCGTTCCGTGTAAACAGTTTTCTCAGCAAATACTCCACTTCATCACTTGTTACGAGATCCTTCTTAAATCCCCATAGAGGTAGATAACAGATTGATACGGACTTTAATATCAAATTTCAGTGTTGAATTCCTCAAGAATTAGTTTTCTTATATTAGCAACATCTATCGTCCTAAAGATTTTCTCCTTCTCAACGAGGTAAATAAAATCTAACAGGGGCAATTTAGCTATTTCCGCACCCTTCTCAAGCGATACGTCTCCTTTTTTATACGATTCCAATGCCAATTCTTTCCTCTTCTCCCCCATTCCTATGCTGAAGACTTCCTTAATAACGCTCAGTCTGTCCTTCTTTTCAAATTCACTCAGTTCTTCAACTTCCTTCACGAAACTTCTCGGAACCATACTATCATAATCGCTTCCCGCCATTTAAATCACCTTCTCCTCTTCTTTTTCTAAAAAGAAAACGCGTCATTCCAACTCACCAATAAATACGACCTCATTTGTATTAATTTTGCTTCTTTCTCCATTCTATTATCTCTTTAGCCATGTTTATGTTTTTACCCGCGGTTTTCTTTCTAATCGAATCCAAGTGTTCGGCTATCTTTTTCCTCTTTAATTCTTTTAATTTCTCATTTATGGATTCGCGGAGGAACTCTGACCAATTTACTTCAAATTTCGCCATCTCTTCTCTTAAATCTTTGGACATCTTTATACCTATTGTCCCTGACATTTTAAAAACCCCGTACCTCCCTCTGATATTTCCGCCCTCGTTGCCATAGCTTTATTCACTCATAATAAAAAATAATAAAAAAGAAATTTCACGTCATCCCAATTTTCGCCTTTATTCCCTCTATCTCATGCTCGATCCTTGCAAACTTATTCTCCATATACGACCTCAAGTCCGCTCTTAGCGAACTTATCTCCGTGACAATTTCCTCTTTGCCACTGTCTATCTTTTCCGAGACTCCTTTTATCGCTTCAATGGTCCCATCTTGCTTCTCCAGCATTATATCCATCTTTCCCGCAAGCATACCAAACCCCTGTTTATTCTCCTCTCTTCCCTCGTCACTCTTCTCCGCGAGCATACCAAATCCCTGCTTATTCTCCTCTCTCCCCGCATCTATCTTTTGATTCGTTGCACCCATATAAATAAGTGCCGCACCAAGTCTATCGCCGAGTTCTTCCGGCACGTCACCATACTTTATCTTAAACAGTTTGAACTCACCCGTTGGCTCTTCGTATTCCAACGATGTCTCTACCACATCTATAAAGTCCCTCTCTACCTTGATTCCCCTGATAAAATCTTCAATTTTGGGTTCTTCGCCCTCGCACACAACTTTTACATTTCCATCCTCTAAGTTCTCGACATA
Organism: Methanosarcinales archaeon; assembly: GCA_030665925.1. Classification (GTDB taxonomy): domain Archaea; phylum Halobacteriota; class Syntropharchaeia; order Alkanophagales; family Methanospirareceae; genus JACGMN01. The sequence goes on from DAOUYX010000044.1 coordinate 9,375, forward strand.
CCCTGTTATCCCAAACTCCCTTGCACTATCCTGAACAAAATCTCTATATCCAACTTTCTGTACCTTTCCCTTTGCGATTATGTTCGCTCTTTTCATTTCCCTGCCCTCTGATGAATTCTCGTGGAAATCAGTGTAATCTTGTGGTTAAAAAAACAAAAAAAGAGGGATAAAAAAAATCCCCTCCAAAAACCTTTTTAAACTTTTTTTCCTTTGTGTTTTGGTTCTACTTCTTTATCCTCAGTACGAGGTACGCGACTGCTAACAAGCCCGCAATGGCGAATAATGCTCCGAAACCCGGCACTGGCTCTGTTGGTGTTGGCGCTGCTGTTGGTGCTGCTGTCGGTGCTGCTGTTGGTGGTACCGTTGGTGCTGCCGTTGGTGCTGCTGTTGGTGCTGCCGTTGGTGCTGCTGTTGGTGCTGCTGTTGCTGCGGCACCCGGATAGTCATTCGGGTCGTTTGGATTGGTGCCCGCAAGTATTTCGTCTATATCGCTAACACCA
>DAOUYX010000090.1 GCA_030665925.1 Methanosarcinales archaeon
CTAAAATGCACACTCTTCAATCTCTTACCCTGCTTTCCTCTGTTTCTATCCCTGTTGCATCCTCTTTTTTCTCTTTTATCTGAGTACTCCGCATATACCATGAGATCTTTACGCCTATAAATGATAGAATAGCTGCACCGAGAATGGAGCAGAAAAGGATTAGATACCCCATGGGACGGTTACCTTCACTTAACCAGAGTATACATTCACTTCCTCCCCACAGAATCAGCCCGGAGGCGGTTATAGAGAATACTATCGCCCAATGCTTCACTATTTTCTCTCCTTCTATAAACATATTCATCATCTTTCCAACTATGGGCGAGAGTGCTGCACCGACATACCACCAGATGCTGAACTTGAGGTAGTACACGACACCCAACAATAATATTCGCTCACTTATTTCTGGTTCCATCTGGGTAGTATAACCCATGATACCCTGAAAGGTGCCTGTCAATAGTAGCACAATCGCAACGATATATGTGACAAACGATATCTTACCGCTGTATAATGACTGCTTTACGCTCTCAACGAATTCTATAATAAGATTCTCACGTCCTAACCCCTTGAGCAGTGTATAAATTCCTATAATACCCAGGATTACTCCCATCGCTGTACTTGAGAGTCCAAGCAGTAAAGAGACGGCTAACAGGAACAAAACAAGTCCTATGGGCGGTAAGAACGTGCGAGAAAACTTGGGATCCTCTAACAATCGCTTAATCACATAAAAAGTGCTTTCTAAAGGTTCACTCTGCTTTACTACTACTCTCCGGACGGAATCTATCTTCACTCGCGACTGGATAAGGGGGATAATCCATTCGTCCTCTGCACCGTCACTCACGAGAATCGCGGATTCCGCTCGGGATTCAGACAGAACGTCATCAAGTTCGCGCCCTATTTTTCTGTCCGATTCTACACCGACACTCCTATCGCCCGTGATCAAAACGACTTCCACCTCAGCGTCTCCATCACTTGAACTCAACTGATCGTATATCCTAACGGCTTCAAAAATCGCGTTTATATCAGATTCTTCAGGATCGGCGAGAGCCAACTTTGTTGCCGCGGATAAAAGTGCCTCTTTACCAATAATAGGTGTCTCCAAGCCTGCTTTCTCACCTACGTCGTTATCGCGGTCTACGCAAATAACAAGCGTCTTCGTTTTAGACCCCACCCTTTCGGTCCTCTAATATTTTTAGTTCCTCATGCAATATAAAGCTTTCGTAGAATTGCGATACTCGCAACTATGCATACATCATTTATGAGAACGACTCCACAGATTCAACATGGTCTAAATACCCACTTACATTACACTACACATTCCAATATTCTCTTTGCACTTCCTTGATCTCTTCCACTCTTTTCATCACCTGCGCACTCGTACCCACTGCACCTCCCTTTATCTCTCCCGTATTGGCTAAAAGAGAATTGAAAACAGATAGAGTGGATTCAGCGATAGCGTCCAAGTTATATCCTCCTTCTAAAGTCAGTACAACTCGTCCCCCGCAACTCTTCTTTGCTATCGCCATTATCACGTCTGTGAATAGCCCATATCCTCGGGAGGTTACGTGCATTGATGCTAAAGGGTCCGCGGTATGTGCATCAAATCCCGCGGATACGAGCACGAATTCCGGCTGGAACTCCGCGGCTATCGGCACCAAAATAGTGTTGAGCGCATACAAATAGCCCGCATCGCCCGTACCGATTGGAAGCGGGACGTTAACGGTGAAACCCTCCCCTTCTCCTTTACCTACTTCATTTATCCATCCTGTGCCGGGATAGTGAGGATATTGATGCATGGAGAAGTACAGAACCGAAGGATCCTCGAAGAAGACATCCTGCGTACCGTTGCCATGATGCACATCCCAGTCAGCGATCAAAATGCGTTTGACACCATATTTTCTCTTAAAATGTTCAGCGGCAATTGCCACGTTGTTAAATATACAGAAGCCCATACCCCTATTCGGAGTGGCGTGATGCCCAGGCGGTCTCACCAACGCAAAAATGTGCCTCAGGGCATTCGATTCATCCATCACTGCATCAACTGCCTTTATTACTCCGCCTGCTGCGAGTAATGCGATGTCGTACGTATCACCACATAACGGCGTATCGGGGTCGAGCATGCCACCGCCTCTCCTACTCATTGCTTCCACCTTCTTTACATAAGCGCTCGCATGCACGTACTCTATTTGCTCTTGTGATGCTCTCACCGGAAGAACTCGTTCCATCTTCTTCGTAAGACCCCCCTCTTCCAACTTCCTCATTATGCTTATCAACCGTTCTGCGCTCTCAGGATGATCCCCCGTATCGTGTCTCAAGTAATCCTCGTGATATACAAATCCCGTAGCAGCGTTCATCTTTCTTAAATTGAATTGTTAACAAACCTTTCTTTGGAAACGAGAAAGGTTTTAAAAAAGATAAGGGGCTTTGGAGATATAACTTTAACTGTTGGTATACAATACAGGAGAGGAGGCAAGCGCGAGGATGAAAAAAACGCTAATAGAACTGGGTAAAAGTCTGGCGGAGGCGTTAATAATCGTTGTTCTCATAGTTTCAGTAGCATACGCAGCCACGGGGTCGTGGCATATTGGATTTGCCGTCGAGTCAGGGAGCATGGAACCAAATATGCAGGTGGGTGATTTGATCCTCGTACAAGCACCGCACCGCACAAACATCACAACATACGAGGAAGGCGAAATGCTTAATTATACAACATTCAGCGAGTACGGTGATGTAATTATCTATCGCCCAAATGGTATGTCCTCGGCAACGCCAATAATACACCGGGCGATGGATTGGGTGGAGGCAGGAGAGAAGATGCCTGATGGAAAGCCCGCTCCACATGCGGGATACATAACCAAGGGAGATAATAACTCGGGTTATGACCAGCCAATGCTTGGCGTTGAGCCGGTGAAGCCCGAATGGGTGATAGCAGTGGCGAAAGCACGAGTACCTTACTTAGGGTATCCCTCTCTAATCTTGAAGAAAGGTTTTTAAACAGGAAGATGGAATAATAAGAAACTATGGGTCGGAAGCCAGCTCGGATGTACACGAGAGTATCGGGACATGCGTATGTGCGCAAGAAATACATGGGCGGAGTGCCGGGGAGCAAGATAGCAATCTTCGATATGGGCAATCTCAGCGCGGAGTTCCCCGTCTCTTTATCCTTAGTTGCAAAAGAGGCCTGTCAAATACGGCATAACGCACTGGAAGCGGCGAGGATATTCGCGAATAGGTATCTGGTGAAGGGTATGGGTCGAAATAACTTTTACTTGAAGATTCGGCTGTATCCGCACCACGTGCTGCGAGAGAACAAATTGGCGACCGGCGCAGGTGCAGACCGTGTATCGAGCGGCATGCGACATGCGTTTGGGAGAGCGGTTGGAACGGCAGCGAGGGTGAAGCGCGGGCAGAAGATGCTCACCGTCGCGGTCGAGGCGGACAATGTAGATCAGGCAAAGGAAGCTTTGAAGCGAGCGAGTTATAAACTGCCCACGCCGTGCAAGATCGTTATAGACAAGGGTGCGGAGTTGGTGGCTGCGTAATTTGTTGTGGGATAATTATGAGTCAGAGTAAGAGTGGAAGCGGGATAACAGATAAAGGTGCAACTACAATTCACGATTCAACGAAGGTAGGGGAAGGGGATTCGTTGCTGGCACTAAACAAAAGAATTGAGATACTGAGTGAGAAAATAGATGTGCTTAGTTCAGAGATTAGCGAATTAAAGACGGCTTTTGAAGACCTTTCAAGGGTAAAAGAATTTTTACCGCTTAATATCAGGGTCGTAGAAGTAAGAGAGACTACGGTAGAAGAAGCGAAGAAAGAGATTTTAGATTATTGTGATAAACATAAAGGAGGAATTTTCTATCCAGACGATGTTGCGGATGAGCTTGGACTCGATTTGAAAACTACCGTGGAAGCTACCGAAGAACTTATGAAGGAAGGAAAGCTGGAGGAGGTGAAATAATGCCCACTTATTACAATTATGGCGATGCCATAGAGGGAGAGCGTATTGTCTGTCAATTCAGGAGAATCAGTAAACCAGGAACAATTTCTGGAACACATGCACATCGGGCACGGGAGATTACGTTGAATGATGCGTACTGCGTAATTAGAAAGCCTTTTAGAAGAGTTTGAAAGAATAAAAAAGAAATAAACTCTCGTAAAAATCTGTGTAATCTGTGGTTTGGGAAGGATAAAGAATGGAACTTGAAACAAAAGCATTCCCTAAGTTGCTTGTTCGACCGATAGTAGTAATTACAACGATCTCAGAGCGAGGAATACCGAATGCAGCGCCTTTCAGCATGAATTCGCCAGTAAGCCGTGACCCTCCCTTGTACGGGTTCTCGTGCAATCATGAGCACGACACGTGGCGAAACATTCAAGCGAATGGCGAGTTCGTAGTGAACGTGGTTGGGAAGGACTTTGGTGCGCTAATGCACGTTCTGGAGACGGACTATCCGTATGAGGATAACGAGTTAGTGCATGCGGGATTAACGGAAGAGAGGGCAAAGGTGGTGAAGCCGCCGAGGATAAAAGAAGCATTAGCATGGATCGAATGCAAGCGTGAAAAGGAAGTTGAGCTGGGCGAGCATGTTTTGATTGTTGGGCGGATATTAGCGATAGGCGTGAAGGACGAGTTCTGGAAGGAAACAGAAGTGCTCGACGTGGAAAAAGCGAAACTATTATGCCATTTATCAGGTGAATCTTTTGTCGTGGATATGAAGGAGGGGAGATATAAGAGGGCTAAATGAAAAAAGTAGTGCTTGCTTATTCCGGTGGATTGGATACTTCGGTTTGCATTCCGCTACTGCGAGAGCATTATGGCTACGACGAAGTGATTGCCGTAATAGTGGACGTGGGGCAGCCCGAAGCGGATATAAACGAGGCTGTGGAACGGGGCGAGAAGCTAAGCGACTTGTTTAAGCTCATTGACGCCCAGGACGAGTTTGTACGTGATTACATCTTCCCATTGATAAAGGCGAACGGCAGTTACGAGGGTTACGTGCTGGGGACCGCGATTGCGAGACCTCTGATCGCGAAGAAAGTAGTAGAAGTGGCAAAAGAGGAAAATGCAGAGGCGGTCGCACACGGCTGCACCGGCAAGGGCAACGATCAGCTCAGGTTCGACGCCGTTTTCAGGGCTACTGATCTGGATGTCGTGGCACCGGTACGAGAACTGAGTTTGACGCGTGAAGAAGAGAAGAAATATGCTCTGGAGCACGGCATTTCTTTTGAAGCTGAGAAGCGATGGAGCATAGATGAGAATATATGGAGCAGAAGCATAGAAGGAAGCGAATTGGAAAATCCAGCTTTTTTCCCGCCTGAGGAGATATTCCAGTGGACTGTTTCTCAGGATAACGCGCCTGAGAATGCGGAAATTGTCAAAATCGATTTTAAACATGGGATTCCCGTTTCGGTGAACGGTGTAAGAGCGGACGGCGTTTCGCTCATTAAGAGATTGAACGAGGTGGGTGGCAAGCACGGCGTTGGTAGAACTGATATGATCGAAGATCGAGTACTTGGCTTCAAGGCTCGGGAGAATTACGAGCATCCCGCGGCTACTATTCTATTAGAAGCGCATCGCGATCTCGAACGACTCGTTTTAACGAGAAACGAGTTGCGGTTCAAAGAATTTGTTGATCAAACCTGGAGTGAGCTGGTGTATCAGGGTTTGGTTATGGATCCGCTTTACGAAGCTCTCAATGCTTTCGTAGATAAAACGCAGGAACGGGTAACCGGCACAGTGTATATGAAGCTGAAAAAGGGCGTTGCACGCGTAATGGGACGAGAATCTCCGAATGCATTATATTCAATGGATGTATCCTTTGACGCAAAACAGGAGACACGGATTGTCGAAGGATTCTCCGTTTATCACGGGTTTCAGTCCCGGATGTTCAGGAAATCGTTAGAATGAACTTACCAATCATCAGTCTCTCTTTTGTGCTATGAACGCAACGGTGCGAAGGTCAAAGATAGAGGGCGAGATAATCGCGCCACCCTCTAAGAGCTATACACATAGAGCCATTACGATAGCCTCGCTGGCGAAGAAGAGCGAAATTGTTTATCCCTTGCTATCGGGAGACACAGAAGCGACAATCAACGCTGCGAAATGTCTGGGGGCCACAGTAACAATAGACCAAGAGGGGCAAGCAAAGAAAATATTGATAGAAGGCACTGAAGGAAGCCCTGATACGCCTGAGGATGTGATAAATGCTGAGAACTCCGGCACGACCTTACGATTCTTCACTGCGGTTTCCTCGTTATGCGAAGGTGCTGCGGTTCTAACCGGGGATGCTTCGTTGCGAAAGCGTCCGAATTTGCCGTTGCTGAACGCCCTAAACGACCTTGGTGCAGAGGTGTACTCTACAAAAGGAGATGGAACCGCACCAATAGTGGTAAAAGGTAGACTAAACGGTGGGAAGACAACGATGGATGCATCTATCAGTTCCCAGTTCATCTCCGCATTACTCATTGCATGTCCACTCGCAGCGAAAGATTCTTATATTCTGGCGAACAATCTTAGTTCAGTACCTTACATGAGAATGACAACCGAGGTCTTAGA
>DAOUYX010000087.1 GCA_030665925.1 Methanosarcinales archaeon
GTTAGCACGATTTTGGGACTTCTATCCGTTTTTGGGGCTAATACAATTCTTTTCGTCTTTATCCTCCCCCCTTATCCACTGCGCTTTCAATCCTTCTCAGATAGGCGATCGCATACTCAACTTTCTCGCTGAGAGGTTCAAGGTCTTTTTCACCCTCGAGAGCTTCATCAAGCTGCTTGAGATAAGCCATAACCTTCCCGTGTTCTGTCCTTATCAATTCCACGATGTTCACGTTTGCCGTATACACGTTCTTTTTAATGCTTCTGACCCGTTCCACCAGACCTATCCGCATGAGCGTATTAAGATAGTTTATAGCGGAAGAATATGCGTAGTCGGCTCTTTTACCTATCTCTTCTGCGGATAGCGGTTCGTGAGATGCGATAAGTACTGCGTAGATAGCGCTGCATCCTTCTGCAAAGCCCCAGTTCATCATCAGCGCTTTCACTCGTCGGATTACCTGGTCCGCGTTTTTTTCATTTTTATCGGGTTGAGTTCTTGAATGTACCATAATTATTATATATATCATAATTAATATAAATACTTTCGGTGGCATGTTTAACCACCCGCTATAAAATCGAAAGATGAATAATGGTGTACCGAGGAGCTAACGCGCAGTGAACTCTTAGATGTAGGTTAAAGTAGACGACTTTTTACACACGCATAGCTTGCATCAAATAATCTACCAACACTAAAGCAACCATCGCTTCTGCTACGGGGACTATTCTCGGGCAGATGCATGGGTCATGCCTGCCCTTTATCTTTATTTCCACCTCTTCCGCGTTCTGCATATCAACGCTTCGCTGCGGCTTCGCAATAGAAGAAGTGGGCTTCACGGCTATTCTACATATTACAGGCTCGCCCGTTGAAATACCGCCCAAAATCCCGCCTGCATTGTTCGTTCTCGTTCTTATCCTTCCTTCTTGTATATAGAATTCATCGTTCATCTCGCTGCCCTTCAGCCTCGCCGCTTCAAATCCCGCGCCTATCTCCACGCCCTTCACCGCACCGATACTCATCAAAGCCTTCGCAAGTTCTGCATCCAACTTATCGAATACCGGCTCGCCCAAACCAGCGGGAACGCCGAGTGCGAGTACCTCCACAATGCCACCGACGCTATCTCCTTCTTCCTTTACCTCTTTTATTAACGCTTCCATTCTCCGCGCTGCTTCTAAATCCGCACACCTCACGGCATTGCTCTCTGCATTACCAGTTATCTCTTCGACACGCACTTTACGCGCTCGTATTCCCCCGATTGCCACGACATGCCCGATAATTTGTATTGCAGGGCTCGCTAAGATCTTCTTTGCTATTGCACCTGCGGCAACACGAGCAACGGTCTCTCGCCCGGACGCTCTCCCACCACCCCGGTAGTCCCGTATTCCGTACTTCAGTTGATAAGAGAAATCTGCTTGACCCGGTCTCGCGATATGTTTGAGGGCTTCATAAGGGCTTGAATCCACATCCTTATTCCACACGAGCATGGAAATGGGCGTGCCAAGCGTTTTGCCTTCAAAGACGCCGGACAATAGTTTCACCTCGTCTGATTCCTTCCGTTCCGTTGTTATCTCACTTACGCCGGGTTTTCTCCTGTCCAGTTCGTACTGTATATCCGCTTCTGAGAGCTCAAGCCCTGAAGGACAGCCGTCTACAACCACACCCATCGCTTCTCCGTGCGACTCTCCCCAGGTGGTCACCCGAAATATCTTACCAAAAGAATTGCCTGACATGGTAAACAAGGATTTATACGGCGTTATAATTTAAACCATTTTGCTAAGACATGAACGTTTTGAGGGCGGTACGAGTTGTTGTACGAGAGATTTTAAGAGGTCTTCACTTCAATTCTTCCCGTGCGATTATCATTCGCTGAATCTCTGAGGTGCCAACGACAATGCTTAGTACCTTTGCATCACGGAAATATCGCTCTACAGGGCATTTCTTCGTGCAACCATATCCGCCATGTATTTGCACTGCACTGGTAGCAGCTCGTTGCGCAACTTCCGAGGCGTAAAGCTTTGCCATAGCAGCTTCTTTCGTGAATTTGTCGCCTTTATCCGCGCGGTACGCGGCTTTGTACGTGAGCAATCGCGCGGCTTCTATCTCCATAGCCATGTCCGCGAGCATGAATTGAACCGCTTGGAAATTGGCGATTGGCTGAGAAAACTGCTTTCGCTCTTGTGCGTACTTCCTGGAGGCTTCAAGACACGCCTGCGCGATACCGACGCCAACGCAACCCATCGCTATTCTATCCCTGTCCAGAGTAGCCAGAGCAATTTTCAAGCCGTCACCCTCGCTGCCAAGCCTGTTCTCCGCAGGAACTTGGCAATCCTTGAACACCAGGTCACCAACAATACAACCTCGCATACCCAGCAGATCTTCTATGTTCGCAAATGAGAATCCTTTTGCCCCTTTTTCCACGATAAAAGCGCTCATCCCTGCACTCTTTTTGCTCTTATCCGTATATGCAAAAACCACGTATACGTCTGCGACAGCGGTATTTGTAATGTACGCCTTTCGTCCGTTGAGCACGTATTCATCGCCGTCACGAACAGCGATTGTTTCAATAGAAAGGGGATCGGACCCCGCAGTAGGCTCTGTTAACGCAAAAGCACCCAATCTGCTGCCTTCACATAGAGGCCCGAGATATTTCTCCTTCTGCTCCTCGGAACCCGCGTAGAGAATAGGGAAAATGCTGATGAGCCCGACTGCACTTAAGCATCCAATGCTTGCGCTTGCCCGTGAAAGCTCCTCCACCATGACCACGTAGCTCAAAAGCGATGCATTCGAACCGCCGTATTTCTCTGGAAAGGGTAATCCAAAAAGTTTGAGTTCTGCCATTCTCTTTGCTATATCCAATGGAAACTTTCCCTTTCGATCTATCTCAGCCGCTCGTGGCAGTACTTCATTCTCTGCAAACTCTCTCGCCATGCTCTGAACCGCTTTCTCTCCCTCGCTTAATTCAAACTCCATTCTCTTCACCACAAACAAACCTTTCTTTAAAAAAGAAAGCTTTACCAAAGAAAATCTTTTAAAAGTGCTTATTAAATAAAATAAAAAGAAAGAGAAGGAAAGAGGTTAGAGAGCAACGCATTTATGCTCAGTAAAATTAAGAGCGGGGGTAAGCAAAACGAAGAAGCCGTCAGTGAACATAGGAATGATAGGGCATGTAGATCATGGCAAAACGACGTTAGTGAACGCTCTATCTGGCGAATGGGCGGACAGGCACAGCGAGGAGATAAAGAGAGGCATATCTATAAGACTTGGCTATGCAGATGCTACCTTCAGGAGATGCCCGGTTTGTAAGGAGCCGGATTGTTACACCATAGACGAGATTTGCGAGCATTGCGAGTCGAAGACTGAAGAGCTGCGGACGGTTTCATTCGTTGACTCCCCGGGACACGAAGCATTAATGGCAACGATGCTCAGCGGTGCAGCGATAATGGACGGCGCGGTACTTCTCATTGCGGCTTCTGAGCCGTGTCCGCAGCCGCAGACGGAAGAGCATTTGATGGCTCTGAGCATCGTGGGCATCGATAAGATCGTGATTGCGCAGAACAAAATAGACCTCGTCTCGCGTGAGGAAGCGATAGAGCATTATAAGCAGATAAAAGAGTTTGTTAATGGTACAATTGCGGAGGATTCGCCGATTGTGCCTATTTCAGCACAGCAGTCCACCAATATGGACGTATTGATACAGTGTATAGAGAAAACAATACCCACACCGCAACGTTCCGCAGATGAAACCGCGAGGATGCATATCGCACGCTCATTCGACATTAATAAACCCGGGACGCCGATACGGGATTTGAAGGGCGGTGTGATTGGTGGGTCTCTATTCAAGGGAAGACTGAAAGAAGGCGATAAGCTGGAGATAAGACCCGGAAGGACGGTGACAACGGGTGGCAGGGCAAAATGGATGCCCATCGAAACGGAGATAACCTCTATAATGGTAGGTGGAGAGCAGGTAAAAGAGGTGGCTCCCGGGGGACTCCTGGGTATTGGCACGAAATTGGATCCGAGCATGACGAAAGAGGATTCGTTAGTTGGGCAGTGTGCGGGGAAACTTGGGTCGTTGCCTCCAACGTGGGATAAGCTTACAATAGATTTCCAGCTATTCAAGCGTGCGGTTGGCGTGACAAAAGCGGTGGAGGTTCCTGCGATAAAAGTGGGCGAGTATATTATGTTAAGTGCCGGAACCACAATCACGATCGGTGAGGTGAAGCGGGTGACGAAGAAAAATATTGATGTGAAACTGAGCAGACCGATATGTGCAGAGAAAGGCTCTCGTGTGGCGATCGGACGGAAGATAAGAGAGCGATGGCATTTGATCGGTGCGGGCGTTATATTGTGAATTTTTGTAGAAAATCGTAACGTCACAAGAAGTGTGCGCTTGGTCAATTCGGGTCTTCTTTCCATGAATAGCTCGTAGATTAGGGAAAAAGGATTTATCTATTACCGCCGAGAGCGCAGAGACCACAGAGTTTTTGGACGGTTTCACTCATTGCTTGGGGTTTCTTTTCTGATGCTTCTGCGTGCTCCGCGTACTCTGCGGTAAAACCCTGGTAAAAATTTAGTGATTTCACTGGAAAATTAGACTGTGCCGTACAGGGGGGAAAATACCCATATTTATCGAAACGGACACTTTTTCTGCAAAATCCGCATCGCTTCCTTTTCTCGACGACCACCGCATTTCTTGACAATGTCGGCGTACCGTTCCATTTCTTTCCTCATCTCTTCCCTTCCTTGCTCGTCTTTCGTTATCTCAAATCTTGTTGCGAGTATCGTAGCTTCTATCATCGCATTACGCCCTCTGTTTATTGCTTTTACTTCCTTTCTATTGACTTTTACCGCAGTGGACGTCAGTTGAAAACGGAAATACTCACTGCTCTCTACTGTTAACGCTGTGGTGAAGACAATCCACGCGTTCGCTTCCTTCAACACGGGCATCTCAGCGAAACTCGTGAAATAGTTCTCGTTCAGCTTCTCAAATGCTGCTTTCACGAATACAACAACGTCATCGGTAACGTTCGCCGCCAACGTGTTCGTTTCCAGCACGTTCGCAAGTGTTCGCGAGCCTTTGTAGAGCTTTACGAAATATTTTATTTCCTCTTCGTTAATCCCGGTTATTATCCCGATAGGCGCTGCATGCGGCTTTCCAGCATCGGACCTCGTAGTAACGATTACTTCAGCTATGCCCTCGCTGATTCCCGCTTCTTCTAAATTCACGCTGGCTTCGTTCATTACATCTATTGTTTCTGAATCTGAAACATGATGCTATAATTTTTCATTACTGCCTCGTGGCGTTTCTCTTTATGAACGATCTTAAACGTATCTGCTTTGTGGTATGGTGCGCCCTTGTTTACGTATGCAGTTATAGCGCTTCGATACTCTTCTGTATCTCTTCAAGTTCCGATCCCAAAGCGTTTAACCGAGCTTTTATTTCAGCCAACCCTTCGTCTCTCTGCACGAGGGGGAATGAATAGGGGACTAATCTTATTGCTCCTCGCGGACAAGTCTTCATGCAGGCAGTGCAGCAAATACACCGGTTAAAATCAACTACTGCTTTCTTATCAACAACGCTGATTGCACCGGTCCAGCAGACTTTAACGCACTTACCACAGCCTACGCATAGACTTTCATCGACAACCGCCTTCCACGAGGGTAATATCTGTACTTGTTGCATGGCACGCTAAGCTAAATAAATACTGCTGCTGCAGAATCCGCTCGATTCGATTTCACATCCATATTATTTCCTCTGCCGCTCTGCTCTTTGGTTCCACCTCAAACGCCACCACAGAAACGCCTGCAATCATTGCTTTCGTAATTGTCTTGTCATACATGATCTTTCCTACAATCTCTATCCCTTTCTTCATACATACAAAACGCTTCGATCTCTTCAGTTAGCGCTACGGTGGTCTTTCCCGTGTCTCCTCCGCCGCTTGCCATTGACATAATCATTACTGCATCACCTTTATTCATCGGTAATTAAAGTGAGTGATTAATATTCTATCCCTGAGATTGTACTACTGGTTTTATTCCAAAAATGCTTGACCTTCTCCATGCGTGTTGCTATATCAGCCATTTCTATTATTCTAGCACCCGGTTCTCTTCCGCTAAGAATGATGTCGGTATGACCTCTTTTCTTCAACAACTCTAAAACATCATCTTCTGTTAAAAGCTCAAATTTTACTGCATATAATATCTCATCCAGAACCAAAAGGTCTGTGTGTTTTTCATCTAACACTCTGTGCGCGAGTTCCAACCCCTCTTTAGCCTTTTTGAGATGTATTTTCCGAGATTTCTCGTCCTTTAAAAAAACAGGAGCACCACATAGAGATATCTGGAGGTTATCAATGTTCTTTAGAAACTGATATTCTCCGGTAGTTGGCTTCCCTTTCATAAACTGCAATATCGCTACTCTTTTATTATGACCCAAAGTCCTTATAGCATGACCAATAGAGGCGGTTGTCTTTCCCTCTCCATTCCCATAATAGACGATAATTTTCCCCTCAACTGAGTTCATAATTATTATTTAACCTATATTATTCCGCACATATTGATATAAATTATCTCTAAATTTTAATTTTAATGCATAACTTTAAATAAGAGGCTTTTCTTATCAATATTTCGAGCTGTCAATATTTCGAGCTGTGATGTTCATGATTACATCATCATATGCAGGTGGGCTAATGAGTTCGGTAGAGTATAGCAGTAAAAACATGGACCATCCTGGCATAGTAGCCATGGTATGCAGGGAGATAGG
>DAOUYX010000058.1 GCA_030665925.1 Methanosarcinales archaeon
ATCTTATAATAATAAGCCTCCTCACGGCTGGTTATTCTTACCTCCGTTGATTTTGATATTTGCTCGAATTCCTCATCCGACATTCTCGAAGAAACAATCCGCGATAATTTGTCTGTTCCACGTGATATATCAGTCTCTTCCTTTCTTCTCCAGATAATCTCGCCTGGTAATAGATTCTCGAACGCTTTACGCAGAATCCACTTCCCTATGATTCCCTCTTCGCCATTTGTCTTTGTTTTACGAACCTTAAGCTCAAAAGGTATTTTTGATGCAAAATCAATAATCCTCGTGTCCAGAAAAGGTTGTTTAACATCTATGCCGAGAAGATTACCCAACGTTTCAGATACAAGTGGCTCTTTCTCTTTTATCCTTCTGATCTTATCCTCCATCCTCTTTTCTATTTCCTTTTGCTCACGTATGAACAGGTGGCGATAGCCAAAAAAGAGTTCATCACCACCGTCTCCAGTCATAACTGCTGAAAAATCCAGCTCCTTTGCATAAGGCAGAGCAGCATACATGGCTACTCCAAACCTGATCAGCATGGGATTATAGGTATTAAGAGCCTTTACCACCCCGGGGATCGATTCTATCGCATCTTCGATATCGAATATCTTTACTTTGAGTGCCAGTCCAAACGTGTCAGCTACTAATCTTGAGTAATGAATATCTGTGCCTTCTTCTAACGCAACTACTATCGCTGTTGGTTTAGATTCGGAGTTGGAATATTTACTTGCTAAACAGGCAATTACTGAAGAGTCCAATCCGCCCGATAACAGAACGGCATCTGCGATGTTTTCCTTAACGCTGAGCTTCATCAATTCTACCAATTCGTTTGCCAACGCGTTCACATTCTCGGTGGAATTCATAGTTTTCTTTACTATTCGACACTCATATTTTAAATAGCTTATTAGCGGTTTAGCGGTTCAGTGGTTTTGGGGTTAGTTCCAATTAAACTAAGCCTCCAAACCTCTAACGAGCTAAAAAGCTATAAAAACCATAGCTTCAAGCTCAGTTTTGATAAACGCATCCATTTCCTTACAATGCCCATGCGTAGTGCACGTAACAGTATGCAGCTCTTTCGGCTCAAAAGCTTTTGCATAGGTTTGCTCTGCGTTTTCGTAGGGGATGATCGTATCGTTTACGGAATGAATCATCACTAACTTTCTCGGTGGAATTTTGCTGAGATACGTCTCAGGATCAATTGATTTGTAAAATCTGATCATGTCCGGGTCAACCAGTTTCCCGGAAGCAATCGCAGCATCTATTCCGTACCCGCAGGTGCTGATTGCAATCACGCCTCGTGCCTCAGGATCGAGTGCGCATGCGATAATGGCAAACCGTGCTCCGTTGCTCTCGCCCGCGAATACGATGCGGTCCGGGTCAATCCCCGGCTGATCCCGCAAGACCTCTGCGGCAGCGAGTGCGTCATGTACCATCCTGTGTTCGGTCGGCTCTTCACCGTTCAGGAACATCTGCAAATCGCTACGCATATCAATAACGCCTACATTGCGCTGGTCAAGTGCAATGCTTGCGTAGCCGAGACTGCATAGATACTTTGCAAGCCCCTGCTCACCTTCTTTGGTCACGGTCGCTCCGGGGAGCAGCACGACACCCGGAACGTTTCCCTGCGGCACTGTGGGCATTCGCAGGAGTCCTGCTATCCGCGTGTCCCGACTGGTAAAGCGGACTTCATACAGAGAGTAATTGTCTGCCGTTTCGAGTGGTGTCAACTGATAATCAGGCGTACATTTTGGATACTCCAACATCCCTTCATCAGTCACATGCCACTCCTGCCTGGTGACACAGCTTGAAAGCAATAGCACACCGACAAGTGCAGTAATGACACATCCGATGGCAAGCAATCGTATTACGGTGCGAGAATCCGCCATTTTATTCGCTCCTTTGCCTTCCCCTTCTTTTTAGTCTTAGTAAACGAATCATCAACGTTACGCCGACCAAGATCTGAACGCTGAGTCAAAGATACTTATGATGTGTAGTTATACTAATCCATATTAAATCCATAGTAACAGGAGGCGATGAAAGATGGGGGCATTAATGCGTGTTCGGGGAATCTGTAAACGGTATGAATTATCAAACATAGATAAAGAGGTAGTAGCGTTAGACAATGTATCGTTCGATATAGAGCGGGGCGAGACGCTGGGGATAATAGGGAGGAGCGGATCCGGCAAGACAACGTTGCTTCGCATGCTTCGCGGTTACGAGCGGTTTGACGATGGTTTCATAGAACTGGATGGTGTGAAGGTAACGCCGGAGTCGTCCTATGAGAAGTTCAGAATGCTTCGTAATAAGACTGCTTTTCACCTTCAGCGCTCTTTCGCACTCTACAATATCTCGGTGATAGACAACGTGATAAAACGACTGCGAGCGAAACAGACGGGTTTTGAAGAGGTGCCACAGCTTGAGGATGAATACGAGGAGTTAAAAGAAGAGGCGTTTAAAATACTTGACCTCGTTGGACTACGAGACAAATGGAATCATCTTTTCACGATTTTGAGTGGCGGAGACAAGCAGAGGGTTTTGCTTGCCAGACAGATTGCGAAAGAACCCTCTTTATTACTGCTTGACGAGCCCGGCACGATGTCTGACCCCCTGACGAGAAACTCTCTGCTTGACAGTTTGAAACGGGTGAAAGAGCGGAGTGATGTGAGCATGTTGCTCGTCTCGCATATGCCCGACGTGCATAGATATCTCTGCGATCGGCTGCTCATGCTGGATAACGGGAGAATAGTAGAGGGTGGCGATACGGAGAGAGTAATTGATAAGTTTTTAGAGCCTCTTGAGCCTGTAAAACCGTTAGCCCCGCTAAAAGATGATAAGCACACGATGGTCTGGATTGATAGCGTCTGGAAGAAGTACGATATGGTCACCTCCCACACTCTGATAAGAACGATTGAAATGCAGGACCTTAATATCAAGATTCCAAAGGGAGATATATTGGGGATAGTCGGTCCGTCAGCAATGGGGAAGACGGTGTTAATGCGGCTATTAGGCGGTTTTGAGAGCCCGGATAGGGGCCATATTCTGATTAAAATAGGAACAGTGGACTTTGCTAATATTTCGGAATACGGGGGAAGGTCAATAGAGGCGAGGAGCAAATTGGGCATTATTCATCAAGAGTTCGCACTGCCACCGCACCAGCTCGTTCAGGATCTATTTGCTCAGCGGATGGGCTTGAAGAAGTTCGAACTGGTAAAACAGGCGATGGAACGGGCAAAGGAATTTGGTATAAGTGACGTCACGCTTGATGTTCTGTTACGACTTGCGGATATGCCTGAGATAGAAGCGAGGGGAAGACTCAAAGAGTTAGAGCTCGATCTAAATGTATTGGACACGTTGTTTCCACGATTACCAGCGGTCGAGGCACTAAAAGCAGCTAAACCGTACCTTAAAGCAGTTAACCTGCCGGAAGAGATTTTAATGCGGTATATTTCAGAAACGAGCATGGGAGAGGAGATAAGACTTGCAATTGCCTCGCTTCTGGCTTCGAACTGTGAGATTCTGCTATTAGACGAGCCGTTTGGTGACATTGACCCGATTTCGATGCGTATTGTAACGAATTCACTGAAAGATCTAAATCGCGAGTTCGACACCACCATTCTGGTTGTGAGCCATCAGCTTGACGTAATCCGAGAGCTTGCACATGAAGCAATCTTAATTGACGAGGGGAAAGTGGTGATGCGAGGCGATCCAGATGAGGTCTGTGACGCATTCGTAGAGCAAAGGTTTAAAGAGCTGGAATAACTCTTTCTTTCTAACACCGGACAGGGCAGGGTTTTCGAGGTCGTGGAGCATGCCTCCTCCACATACGTGCTAAGAAAGAATAAATAAAAACACTAAAAAGAGAAGTGTAATTGAAAGGAAAAGTTTGATTGATGCTCCGCTGGTGTAGTTCGGCCAAGCATTTGGGCCTCTCGAGCCCACGACCGGGGTTCAAATCCCCGGCGGAGCATAGTTTTAGCGTATCCATGTCATCGTAAGGCTGATGATGAATAACACCAGACCAGCCACCCCAGAAACGCTTCTACTATGGCAATAGTTCGAAATCGAAAAATCTGAAAATATCCAATCTCAGAGAATGCTCTCTGAGTCCAACAATACGGATTCTGGCACTCACTCCCGCAGCTCCTTCATCTTTCGTATGCTCCGTTCGATGTAATGTGCTGCAGCTATATCCCAGCGGTTCCACAGCGCACCGTCTATCGCTCTGGTACCCTCCAGCGATATTTCTCTCGCTTCGTCTATGCTTTCACCGATGCCTACGGTGCAGACCGTTCTTGAATCAAGCGCGTACGTATTACCATCTTCTCGTACCTCCATCGAGCCGGGATAGACTCTCAAATTATCGCCATACTCCTCTTTCAACGCATACACACCACTCAGATCCACCCTTCTATCTCCACTGTATTTCACCCTATACCCACCATAGTCCATCGGCACGGCATACGTCACCACCGTCGCTTTCTTCGCACATTCCACTTGCGAAAGCGTACCTTCGATCATGCGGAAGCAGACGTCCACGAAATCGCTCTTCAGCACGGGCATTATGTTCATTATCTCCGGATCGCCCGGCCGGCTATTGATCTCCAGTATTTTCGCACCCTCACAAGTGTGCATAAAGGCAACGTAAAACGGAATGCCTCGCAGCCCGTCATTTTCACCATTTCCTCTCAGTTTGTTGAATAGCTTCTGAACCAACTTCTCCTCCCCTTCTCTATCTCGTTTGTTGACAAACGGCAGCCAATCCTTATTATCCACGTAAGAGCCCATTCCGCCTGTATTGGGACCCAAGTCCGCATCAAAAGCTCGTTTGTAATCCCTCGTATCCGGTAGAGCGGCGATTCGTTTACCGTCACAGAACGCCTGGAAGCTCGACTCTTCACCCTCTACTTTCTCCTCTATGAGTACGTCACTGCCACTTTCAAAGATTGACCGGAAATGGTCAAAGAGTTGCTCTCGACTGGTGAAATGGTCGCCCCACACACCTACGCCCTTGCCCGCGGTCGGCTTGTCCGGTTTGACTGCGACTTCGTTCCCGATTTCGTCTAAGAAGCTCCAAACCGCGTCCTTCACTGCGCTTACACTTTTGTAGTCCATACAACGAAACACGTTAAATCCAGGATTCGCCTCGGGACAGCATTTCTCAATCAGATACCGCTGCGCTACTTTACTCCCCTCGATCGCGTACTGCTTCGTTGGACAGATCATTGGCACGCCCGTCTTACGCTCAATAAGGTCTCGCACGCCCGCGATTATCGGCTTCTCCGGACCGCAGATGCCGAAATCTATTCCAGCCTTATTCGCGTCAACGAAGTCGCAGATCTTCCCCACGTCCAAATCAGGAATGACCACGTGCTTCTCCGCATGCGCCACGTTAAACGGATTCCGCTGCTTGTCCGCAACGTACAAACGCACGTCGTAATCTTCGCTTCGGCACAGTGCATCAATCATCGCAGCCGCTCTCGACCCGTAAGAAATAACCACTATCCCTACTTTCTCGCCTTCCCCACGCATGGTTTATTTATATGTAGCAAGAGTCAAAATAATACTTGCTAAAATACGAAATCCGATAGCAAAATAAATAGAGAGGATAACAAAATGAGTGGAGAAATACCGCCTCAAGTGCAAAACATGCTTGCTCAGCTCCAGCAGCTTAAAGTTCAAATGGAAGCTTTGAGAAGGCAAAAGATGCAGGTCGAAGCAATGCTACGCGATGCTGAAAATGCATTAGAGGAATTGGATAAAGTTGATGACGATGCGCTGATCTACAAGAACGTTGGCGAGTTGATGATAAAAGCGGGTAAAGATGCAGTAAAGGAAGAGCTGGCGGAGAAGAAGGAGACCTACGGCTTGAGGCAGAAGACCTTGGAACGGCAGGAGGAGCGAGGTCAGAAGCGATATCAGCAGTTACAGCAGCAGTTGCAAGAGGCTTTAGGCGGGGTCATGCAGCCGACGGTCACATAACTTTCCACTGATTTTGAGCACTTTCTAATTAATCCATCGCCGTTTTCATCAGCCCCCGTATGTACAGCCTCGCCCATGAGAATGCTACGGTCACACCAACGGTGTTTGCTACAACCAGGCCCCACCAGATGCCCACCAAGCCCAAGCCAAGGTTAAACGCGAATACGACTGCAAACAGCGGCGTTAGAACGATCGTCCGTAAAATCGTGACTGCCAGTGCATTCATCCCCTTTCCCGTTCCCTGGAAAACCGAAGACGAGAGCATGCCAAACGATATTGTTGGATGGTAGAGACAGATTATCCTGAGGAACATGGTCAAACCAGGCGCGATATGCGCTGCTCCTTCGGCTTGTGTAAATACCGCCGCGATCTGAGGTGCGAAAAAGAAAGTTGCCACTGCTATCGCGGTTTCTATCATGAAACCAATCTTTACTGCGTAGAGATGCGCGATACTGACCTTCTCAAATGCACGCGCGCCAAACGCAGCTCCACTTACCGGGACAACTGCGGTAGCGATACCCAAAGTCGGCAGGACAGCTATGCTTACCACACGCCATCCGGTAGAGTAGATTGCCACTCCGTCAGTGCCACCCACCATTACTATTATGACATTCATCATCAGCATCATGAATGCCATGGAAAGTTGCATCACTGACGCGGGCAGACCAACCCCGAAGATGTCCTTGACAATGCTCTTATCACATTGGAAATCGCGGAATGTGAATGATACGTAGGTATCCTTTTTGATAAGCAGCCAGTTTAACATGATAACGGAGGTAATGCCCAGCGACAGGACGGTAGCCCAAGCAGCACCTGCGATGCCCAGACCAAAGGTGTAGATGAAGATCGGATCCAATACGATATTCAGTCCCGCACCCAGTGCCATGACATACATTGCTCGCCTGGCGTCGCCCTCACCGCGCAGTATTGCATTCGCGATGTTAGTGAAGAATATGAAGATGCTGCCAGCGAAGATCACTTGACCATACGCCACAGACATACCTACTGTCTTACCCGCACCTACCAGAACGAATAACTCCTCAGCGAATGCGAAAAGCGGTACGGTAAACGCAACTGCGATTAGCACCATTATAACGATTGTATGAACCGCTACGCTATCTGCACCCAGCTTATCCCGAGCGCCAATCCTGCGGGCTATGGCGGACCCTGCACCCACGCCCAACCCGTTTGACAGTCCCATAGCCATGAAGAAAAAGGGATAGACGAAACCAATCGCAGCGAGTGCATCTGCACCAAGACCAGAAACCCAAAAAGCATCAACGAGATTGTAGATCGTTTGCACGGACATTGCCGCGATCATTGGTAATGCAAGTTTGATAATAGCTCTTTTCGGATCGCCAAGTAATGTCTCAACGCCCTTCGTTTCCTTCTTCTGCGACGACACCACACCAGAAATGCCCTCCTTGGATGGTTTAGTATTCACGTGCGTATGTATCCTCGTGTATTTATTTTCTGTACGGTAAGTTGAGAATTATACGCTCGTTTGAAGTTAATAAGTATGCGGAGGGGGAGATTCGAACTCCCGAACCCCTGCAGGATGAGGCCCTGAACCTCACGCCTTTGTCCACTCGGCGACCTCCGCATGCACTTTTTCTTTTTAATAAAAAGAAAACCTGCACTAAAAGAAAAAATTGTTTTTTTGGTAAAGCTTCTTAGAAATATTCATATCGCCTTTATCGCTTTACCTACAGCCTTCAGTTTTGCAAACACCATCCCCTTTATGTCTCTACAAATTCGTTCCTCCACGATTTTATTTAACGGTTTGCGGATAAAAATGAGTTCGCCGATAGACGAATTTAGGCGAAGGTGCGTAGCACTGCAGCCTTTTATCCGCTGTTATCTGCCGTATGACGCAGGCTATCCAATACATTTTTACTAACACGTAGAATATATATGATTTAAGGTTAAAATAATAATAATCACAGAAAGCGTCGATGGTCTAGAGGTATGACTTGGGCCTTCCAAGCCCACTGCCCGGGTTCAAATCCCGGTCGACGCATCAACTCAACCCTTTTCTTTAAAAAAGAAAAGCGTTGACGGAAAAGAAAAATAATCACCAAATGTCCATGTTTTATTTTTCGATTTACATTTTGCATTGAGCCATAGGGTTTAAAATCCAAGCGCATCCTCTATTCTTCCTAACTCCGCGCCGGTCGTATCACTTCCGGCTGCGTATCCTTTCGTGTTAGCGAGCAGCGCAGCACCAATCAGAGGAACGCCGAAATTAACACTGCCTATCTCCGCAGGCAGCTCGAAAATGTCTTCCAAGAATTCCAATTCCTCCTTGCTTGCATTCCTATGCGCTAAGATGCCTTTATTTGTCGCCACTGCCGCCATCCCCACGGTGTTCAATCCACCTATCGTGCCCTTATAAACCTTTACGTCAAGTGTTCGCTCTACCAACTCCACGGTCTTCGCCGATAGTCGCGGGTGAACCAGCGCAA
>DAOUYX010000187.1 GCA_030665925.1 Methanosarcinales archaeon
CGGATTCCCGGGATGCGATATTCGGAGCGGAAAGCAATCGTTTTAAAGTTTCGTTATAGTCTACGGGCTCTTCCATTGCCACGAGTTCCGCCTTCTCTTTCTCTTCCCGCCTCACCTCCCTCGGACGCACATAAACAGGACAGGAGACCAGAAAATCAGTTTCCAGCTCAAATATCTTCTCACCATCATAAAAAATCGTTATCTGCGAAGCGTTTTGATCAAACTTTCCTAAAGTTTGACCGATAGCCACTGCATTTACATCCCATTTATTGAATAGTTCCAGTAACTCGTCTACGTTATCGGGTTTCACCGCGATTAAGAACCGTTCCTGCGATTCCGAAACCCAGATCTCCCATGCCTTCAGACCCTCCTCCTTCAACTTCACTCGCTCTAAATGGATTTCGGCACCGCATCCACCTGCATGGCACATCTCGCTCACCGCACAGGATAAGCCACCGCCGCCAAGGTCCTTCATCCCACTTACCAATCTCTTATCATTCGCTTCGAGTATCGCATGCATGAGTGGCTCCTTCGTTATCGGATCCCCTAATTGAACTGCACTTCTGAATTCCTCCTCCCCGGTTAACTCTACCGAAGCAAAAGTAACTCCATGTATACCGTCTCTCCCGGTCTTCCCGCCGACCAGAACAAGCACTTCACCGGGCTTCGCCATGCTTCTGCTCAGGTCAGCCTTATTCATTATCCCGACGCACCCGACGTTCACCACGCAGTTGCCCACATAGCCCTCATCGAAATAAACCATACCCGCACACGTTGGAATGCCGATACGATTCCCGTAGTCGCTTATCCCCGCAACAACGCCGTCAAACAGGAATCGCGGATGCTTCACCTCTGCGGGCAGTTTGTCATACGCATAATCCAACGGGCCGAAGAATAACGGATCAATCAACGCAATAGGCTGTGCGCCCATGCAGACTACGTCCCGCACGATCCCCCCAATTCCCGTTGCGGCACCGCCGTAGGGCTCTATTGCTGAAGGATGATTATGGCTCTCGAAAGCGAGCACGTACGCATGATCCTTGTCAAATTCGAGCACGCCTGCATCCTCTTTTATCACTAACATATTCTGCGGCGCTTCTATGCCAAAAACGAATTTTTTGAGAATCGTTTTCGAACTCTTGTAACAGCAATGCTCTGACCACGCTTGTGCAATACTCTGGAGTTCGACATCCGTAGGCTCTCTGTTCTTCGAAAGGAAATAACGCTTTATCCTGCGCATCTCTTCCAAATTTAGCGAAAGGCCCATACCTTCACTTATACGAGTCAGCTCTTCATCATTCGCGTCCGTTATCCCAACTTCAAACCTCTTCATCAACCTTCTCTTACAACCTTTCTTTATAAAATAACGCTCGACTAAAGAAAGACTTTTATTTTATATTTCGGTGCTGAGTGAAGTTTGTGCTCTAACCGTTTTGCGTGCAAACCCAAAAGTGCAAACAAATAAAACATATACTATTTATTTCCTTTAGATAGTAGGGATATGATAAAAGGTGAAGGGACATGACAGATATAGACAGCTTGTTTGAGAAAATAGATATCACGAAATATCCGGTGAAAAAATTGATTGCAATACCGCTAATCATCCTGCTCATCGCTTTCGCTGTACTCGCGTACACGCAAGTAACCGTAGACTCACCGGTTCGTTTAGGAATAGACTTCAAGGGCGGCACAGTGACAAAGATAACAACCGACGAGACGAAAGAAGCGCTCACTGCAAAATTCTCCGCTTATCCGGTTGCCTCCATAAGGGATACCGGCGGAGGGAAGGAGAAGAGTATAGAATTCGGACCAATGAGCAAATCAAAGAAAGATGAATTGATAGCTATGCTAAAAGAAGAATATGGATCGTACGAGCTGAAGGACATAAGTCCATTGTTTGGTATGGAATCGCAAAAGCAGGCAGTGCGCGCATTGCTAATCGCTTTTACGCTGATGGCGATAGTTGTTTTCGTGGTATTTAGAACTCTTGTCCCTTCCTTTGCGGTAGTCCTGTCCGCTTTTTCTGATATCGTAGTTGCAATGGCCTGTATGGACTTGATAAGGATGGAATTATCGCTTGGCACGGTAGCGGCGTTGCTTATGCTAATTGGTTACTCCGTGGACTCCGACATTTTATTGACGAGAAATCTGCTTCATAAAAAAGGCGAAGTAAACGAGAAGGTAAGAAACGCAATGAAAACCGGTATAACGATGACTTTCACTACGTTCGTAGCGATATTCGCAATGTTTCTCGTGTCCTCTTCTATCCATTTATTCTCCTCGCATTTCGCGCCCATCCCCATACTGAGGGATATATCAGTTGTGATTCTGTTCGGTCTCGCTATGGATTTGCTGAACACGTGGCTGCTGAATGCGGGGATATTGAAATGGTATGTGGAGATGAAGGAGAAGAAGAAATACGGGAAACGCAGTGTGAAAAGCGGAAGCAAAAAAAAGAACGCAAAGAAAAAAAGTAAAAGCAGTACCGTCTAAGTTTCTTATGATAGAAGTAGAATACCCTCTTTCAGAAGTTTTTTAATTCCAGAGCGGCATATAGGTAATTCAAATGGGTGGTTGTAACCACCACGGTACCAACTAAAAACCCGGTGACAATTAAACTTTCGTTAATGTCCCACAAACCATGACTTTTATAAACACACAATCTAATAACTTACTTTATGACCGGAGCAAATTCAAAAGACCAGATATGTTTGAATCCCGATTGTCCGGACTACCGAAAGAGAAACACTGGCAACATCATCAAGAAAGGCTTTAATGCCAGGGGCAACCAGATGTTCAAATGCAAGACCTGCGGTGTG
>DAOUYX010000027.1 GCA_030665925.1 Methanosarcinales archaeon
TAAGGACAGGTTAGGTTATATTTGGGAATTGATAACCTTGAACCCCAAGATATGAAATTTTTGTTAGATGAAAGAATAGAAAAAAGGAATCGTAAACTCGAAAAACTTAAATTAACAGATACTGCCAGCTAGAATGAAATAAAAAGAGAAGCTATTTCTGGTGAGGTCCCACAAACCGTGACCTTTATAAACACCCAATCTAATAACTTACTCCATGACCGGAGCAAATTCAAAAGACCAGATATGTTTGAATCCCGATTGTCCGGACTACCGAAGGAGAAACACTGGCAACATCATCAAGAAAGGCTTTAATGCCAGGGGCAACCAGATGTTCAAATGCAAGACCTGCGGTGTGAGATTCCCTGAGACCAAAGGCACGGTATTCTACAACAGACACCTCAAAGAAGACCAGATAACCCTTATCTGCAAATTGCTGGTAGAGAAAAACGGAATAAGAGCTATTGAACGCATAATGGAGATCCATCGCGACACGGTATCAGACGTCGTAGAAGACTTGGCAAGACACGCAAGGGATGTAACGGACTTTTTGATAAGAGATGTTGGGCTTACCGAAGTCCAGGTAGATGAGATGTGGTCGTTCGTAAAAAAAAACAAAAGAAAGTTGACGAGGGAGATGGTGATGCAGATAGACAGGGCGATTGCTGGATCTACATAGCGAAGAAGGCAGATACGAAACTTCATCTGGCACACAGCACCGGTAAAAGAGTACAAGCCACAGCAGTGGTGAAGTAGATGATGCAGGCATAGACACCGTCTATGTGGAGAGATATAATTTAACATTGAGACACGGCATTTCGAGGCTGGTCAGGAGAAGTTTGTGTTTTTCCAGGTGCAAAGAGATAGATGTTGGACAACCATCGCGAAGCATTTTGATCAAACTTTTTTAAAGTTTGTTTAGACGTGTATCAGTGCTACAACAACCTGATCAGGGTTAATTCCGCGTTGACGATAAAAACAGAGAAGGGTGAGAAGAACATAGAAAGAACACCGTGCATGGCTGAAGGCATTACAGATCACATTTGGACATTACCAGAATTTCTATATCCTGAAAAAGAAAAGATTGAGTGGTCTTATGATATTCCACGGTCAGGACGTTTTAGTGGGAAAAGTATTTTACCGTATGATATCCCCGGATTTTCTACGATACCTCTCATGACTAATACGATGAGAGCAATCGAAAAGGGAATCCCTCTCGATGAAATCGATGCGTTGGACTTTCTTAAAAAGGCAAATAAAACTGATTTAGAGATGCTTAAACTTGTCACCGAAAAAATAGAGGCTTTGATGTAATTGAAAAACACGGGTTCATACCAAAATTGCACAAGGTCTCCTTAACTAACAAACCGGATCATCGAGAAGCTCACTCAAATCGCTTATAACAAATGCATCCTCTTTTCTTACCTCAGCCGTTACGCTCCTTTTTCGCGTTCTATCCAGATAATAGGCAGTTATGCCGATTTTGCGTGGATTGATGAAATCAAACACCCAGTGATCACCGGTATGAACAACCGCCTGCGGCTTCACATCCAGAATCCCGCACACGCGTGCAAAGAACCCATTGGTCTTCTTCACCTCGCCGAAATCAGACGTTGCTGAGAACACATGCAAAAAGAATTTTTTGATGGGTTTAATCTGAAATTCAATGAACTCGGTTGCCGCATTTGAGCTTAATATCAGTTCGTAGCCTTCTTCCTTCAGCACGGTCAGAACACTTTCCACTTCCTCGTACACCTTTATCTCACCTTCGTATTTCTCGAAGAGCGTCTCATAAGGTATGTCCAGGCCGAACTTCCGCAGCCAGTAATCTATGTTATACCACTCTATCCGGTGCTCTCCGACTTTATTATACTCGCTCTTTACATATTCATATGCCTGCTCAAAGCTCAATCCTTCCTTCTCCGCGTAAGCCTCAGGGATCCCTTGTAGCCAGACGCAATCTGCAAATCCCTGACTCACCAACGTGCCGTCAACGTCAAATGAAACGACTTTTATGTCTTCTCGTGCTTGCGGTGCTCGTATCATCTTCTCACTACTCCCCCTTCAGGTGGAAAACGTATGCAAAACCCCTCTTCTCCGTCGGTACGATCTCGTCCAGAATTCGCTCAACTTCTGCTCGCGTGCACCCACCTGCGACTATCTCGCCCTCAAGTATCGCAAACCAGGCATTCCTCAGCCCTATCTTTGATAAGCATCTACCATACGTCCGTGCATGAACTTTGCCCATCTCCTGATGATAAACCGTTAAAAGGCTTGGATCATTCTTAATCAGCCCGTCTATCTTCCCTCCATATCTCAATCGCATCGCCTCACTGCTCAAATACGTTTTTAAGCGCTCAACGTCACTTTCCTCCTTTGCCACCCACGGAAGAGAGGTTATAATGCCAAATCTCACTTTCGCTTCTTGATACCTCTCCTTCAAATCCTGCCGAATACCCGGACCGAAACTAACGGGGTAGGAACTCAAGATGCCATCGTAGATAATTTGACCTTTAAAGGGTAGAAGAACTGCTTTGAGGTAAACCGGAAGTTCTTGGCTAACTATATCCTGGAAATCACTCACAAGTGCAAGCACACCATACGCCTTCGGTGGCGAACGGTTATCGAGAAAGATCGCATACTTCTTGAGATAGCGGAACAAATAGAACTCAGCCTTAAGGAAGTTATTCCAACCTCGAACGATCTCTAACTCCTCCTGTGAGAAATTGAATGGATCCTCCTTCACAAAGGCATCAATCAACCCAGGTTGCCCGTATAAAGCCTCTCTGACTTTGTTTATCTCTTCGGATGGTAAATCCATGAACTCGTCAACGGTGGTTACGCCCCGTACTACGCCTTTTTGCTGGGTGGTGTAAACGAGCAATGCCGGATGCAGTTTATAAAACAGTTCAGTATCCTCTTCTGATAGTTTCATTTCTCTATTTCCTCCTCGCTGAGCCACTCATCAAAGTCTACGGGTCTCCTTATGCTAGAGTTCTTCTTTCAGTGCTTCACACATCCTTAATTTTCACGATGTATGTTTCCATCGTATCTAAATGTAATATTCTGCAGAATCATGAGTATCCCAAAATTCCCGTATCTCCTCTTCCGTCCTAAATCTTGGAATTTGTGTCATAATAATTTTTAGAAATTAATTTCAAAGCGTTGTGGATATTACCCCTTTCGCTGCGTCCAATCCCTTACCTTCCTCCTCTATAAACTCATTTTCCATCAATACCTGCTCCAGTACCTCGATAGTCCTCAAAATTTCCGTGCTTGTTATATTCCCCATCGTAGCTATCCTGAATATCTTGCCTTTGAGGTCTGCTTGCCCCCCCGCTACGACGACTCCTTTCTTTCGCATACCGCCTCTCAACCGATCATCCGTAAGCTCTTGGGGAATGCTTGTTGCCGTAACGGTATTGGAGTAATCGCTTACCTCGTTTAGCGTAGGGAATAAGCGCAGTCCCAAGCTTGTAACTGCCGCTCGAATTGCCTTCGACATCCTTCTATGTCTTTCTATTCTTCTCTCCATACCCTCCTCTCGTATCACCGCTAACGCTTCCTGAAGTGCGAAGAACAGAGGCAAAGCCGGCGTGTAAGGTGTTTGTTTCTTCTCGAAACTCTTCTTATACGCAATAAGGTCCTGATAATAGGGGCGGCTTGGGTTCTCCCGTATCAAATCCCACGCCTTTTCGCTAATTGAGAGTGCTGCTAATCCCGGCGGTGTACCCAGGCATTTCTGCGAGCCCACAATGGCGATGTCCGCACCAATCGTATCCACGGGAGCCTCGTCCCCGCCTATTGACGTGATGCAATCGAGCACGAAAATGGCATCGTGCTTCTTCGCAAGTTTCCCCACTTCCTTTGCGGGATTGAGCATGCCGACGGAAGTCTCATTATGCACCATCGTCACGACCTTGAGATTGGGACAGTTATCCAACGCTTCTTTTACCGTTTCTAACTCTATCGAATGTCCCCATTCGAAATGAGCAGGTGTAACGTCAGCTCCGTATCGCTCTGCAATCTCTTTAAAACGCTCGCCGAATTTGCCGTTCGCTATCGTTACACACCCCCCCAGCTCCGTCTTCCCAGCGCTGTTCGTCCTCCTGATGAGATTCCCCATAGCTGCTTCCATTGCGCACGTTCCCGACCCGCTGAGCACGAAGAGATCATTTCTCGTTTGAAATATGCTCTTGAGATTCTCGACGATCTCGCCGTACATCTGTGCGAATTCGTCCCCTCGATGGAATATCATCGGCTTTGACATCGCTTCGCGAATACGCGGTATCACCGGTACCGGTCCCGGAATCATTAACAACTCTTCTTCCATTTTACTTGCACTATTTTTTTTCTTTAAAGCATATAAAAGCCTGACATTTAGCTTTTATTTTAATTTTATACTGATAACATAATAAGTGAATAGATAGGTGAAGAGATGGGAAACGAAGAAGAGAAAGAGAAATCGGTGATATTGCGAGTAGCGGAGGCGTATCATCGCGATGCAGGTAGATGGATAGCGCGAATAGATACAGAAACGATGCGAGCGCTTGGGCTCATACCCGGAGATGTGATAGAGATAGAAGGTAGGAGTATTGCCACCGCTATCGTACATCCTGCCTATTCACCTGATAGCGGTAAGTCAATCATACGCGTAGATGGGAACATAAGGAGCAATGCCGGTGTCGCCCTGGATGATAAGGTGAAGGTGAAACAGACAAGGGCGAAAATGGCAAAAAGAATCACGCTTGCGCCTACACAGCCGATAAGAATTGCCGGTGGCGAACGTTACTTATTAAGCAGATTGAAAGGTGTGCCGATTACCAAAGGGCAAATCATAAGAATTGAATTGTTAGGCAATCCGGCTTCTTTTGTCGTTACCAATACCGTACCCGTAGGCACGGTGATTCCAAATATAGATACGGAGATTGTGCTTCGCAAAGTGCGAGAAGAGAAAATAGGCCTACCTCGTGTGACTTATGAGGACGTCGGTGGCCTGAAGCGAGAGATAGGCATGATACGGGAGATGATAGAACTGCCGCTCAGGCATCCTGAGTTATTCGAGCGGCTGGGGATCGAGCCACCAAAAGGTGTTCTCCTGCACGGACCACCCGGAACTGGTAAGACGCTGATAGCAAAAGCAGTTGCAAATGAGACCGATGCCAATTTCCATTCGATTTCCGGTCCTGAGATCATGAGTAAATTCTATGGTGAAAGTGAAAGACATTTGCGAGATATATTCGAGGAAGCGGAAAAGGACGCGCCTTCTATTATTTTTATTGATGAGTTGGATTCAATAGCGCCGAAGCGAGGAGAGACAACCGGCGAAGTGGAAAGGAGAGTGGTCGCTCAGTTGCTCTCGTTAATGGACGGTCTGGAATCGCGTGGGCAAGTGGTTGTCATCGGTGCTACGAATAGAGTCAATGCACTTGATGAGGCATTGCGAAGAGGCGGTCGGTTCGACCGTGAGATAGAGATTGGCATCCCGGATAGGAATGGCCGTGAAGAGATTTTGCAGGTGCATACGCGGGGTATGCCACTGGCAGAGGATGTAAATCTGAAAGAAGTCGCAAATCTCACGCATGGCTTTGTCGGTGCGGACCTCGCATCATTATGTAAGGAAGCTGCGATGCACGCGCTCCGGAAAATATTACCGGAGATAGACGTAGAGAAGGATATACCACCGGAAGTGATGGAGGAACTGACCGTTTCAAAATACGATTTCGGCGAAGCGTTAAAGAACACGGAACCTTCTGCACTCAGGGAAGTATTTGTAGAAGTGCCGAATGTAAAGTGGGATGACATAGGCGGTTTGGAGCATGTGAAGCAGGAATTGAAGGAGGTGGTGGAGTGGCCGCTTAAGTATTCTGAGATCTTCTCGCAGTTAAATACAAAGCCGCCAAAGGGCATCATTCTGTTTGGATCGCCGGGTACCGGAAAGACGATGCTGGCAAAGGCGGTGGCAAATGAGAGTGAGGCGAATTTCATCTCGATTAAAGGACCGGAACTCCTGTCAAAGTGGGTGGGGGAATCAGAGAAAGCGGTTCGTGAGATTTTCAGAAAGGCGAAGCAAGCGGCTCCATGTATGATTTTCTTAGATGAGATTGATTCAATCGCACCGGTGCGAGGTATGGGCTATGACTCGCATGTAACCGAGCGAGTCGTTTCACAACTATTGACTGAGATGGATGGGTTGGAGGAGCTGAAGGATGTAGTTGTCTTAGCGGCGACCAACCGGCCGGATCTGGTAGATCCCGCATTACTCAGACCCGGCAGACTTGATAGATTGATCTATATCCAG
Organism: Methanosarcinales archaeon; assembly: GCA_030665925.1. Classification (GTDB taxonomy): domain Archaea; phylum Halobacteriota; class Syntropharchaeia; order Alkanophagales; family Methanospirareceae; genus JACGMN01. The sequence goes on from DAOUYX010000027.1 coordinate 6,299, forward strand.
GTACCGGATGAAGAAGCGAGGCAGGAGATTTTCACGGTGCACCTGAGAGGCAAACCCCTCGGAGAGGATGTAACGGTAGAGGCGCTTGCGAAAATGACCGATACGTATGTCGGTGCTGATATAGCGGCGATTGCGAGAGAGGCGGTAATGGCTGCGTTGCGTGAGTTCCTCGCTTCCGGAATAACCGAGGAACACCTGAGCGATGCGATAAAGAACATCGTAGTAACGAAGCAGCATTTTGAAGCTGCTATTAAGGTCGTGAAACCGACTTTAACTCCGAGTGCACAACAGGAGTTTGAAGAGAAAGCGGAGGATTTGGTGAAACATGCTTATGCGTAAACGAATAATGATATTAATAGGAGTAAAGGACTGAAATGGGAAAGCATCAAAAAAGGATAGCTGCACCTCGTAGCTGGAAAATAGAGAGAAAAACATCATACTGGGCGGTGAAATCGAAGCAGGGGCCGCATCCACAGGATAGAAGCATGCCCTTGCTTTTGATCGTGCGGGACATGCTGAAGTTAGCGGACAACAGTAGCGAGGCAAAGCGGATATTGAACGAAGGCAACGTGGTAGTCAACGGCAAAGTAAGGAAAGACCATAAGTTCCCGGTTGGCGTATTTGATATTCTTTCCATTCCTCTTGTAAAGGCTAATTATATGGTGCTCTTGGACAGGAAGGATAAGTTATCGCTGGTGGAAATAGGTAAAAGAGCGGCGTCGAAGAAGCTGTGCAGGGTGAACGGGAAGAGCGTAATCAACGATGGAGCGATACAATTGAATTTGCACGATGGTCGGAACATTCTGCCCGGTGAGTCCGGTACGAGCGTAAACACGCACGACTCACTGCTGATCTCCATTCCTGATAATAAAATAGTAAAGCACTTTGCGTATAAGGAAGGGAGTAAAGTGGTGGTAATCGGCGGGAAGCACTCTGCGCAGATCGGAGAGATAGAGAAAATACGGATAGTGCGTAGTTCGCAGCCAAATGTCGTGCGGATAAAATCCATGGAAGGGGAAGAAAGTTTCGAGAGCCGCGAGGATTCCGTCTTCGTAGTGGGCGAGAAGAAGATCGAGGTGCCGGGATTAGCTAACGTAGCGTAAATCAGAGGAAAACAAAAAAAAGAACGAGAAAGGAGAGTAAAGAAATGGCAGAAAACCCGATGAGGAGAATAGAATTGGATAAGGTAGTGATAAACATGAGTGTGGGTGAAAGTGGCGAGAAGTTAGCGAAGGCGGAGAAGCTGTTGGATTCCATTGCGGGTCAGAAATCAATTAAGCTGACGGCGAAGCGAACTATACAGCCATTTAGTATAAAGAAAGGCGAAGCCATTGCGTGTAAAGTCACGTTACGGGGCGATCGAGCACGGGATTTCCTTAAGCGGTGTTTTAAAATACAGAACACTCTTTTTAAGAGTCAGTTTGACACGTACGGTAATTTCGCTTTCGGCGTTGCGGAGCATACGGACTTCAGCATCCGTTACGATCCGAAGGTAGGTATTTACGGGATGGACATTTGCGTCTCGTTGAAGCGGCCGGGGTATCGGATACAGGAACGGAAGTCGCAGAAGAAGACGCTGCCACAGAAGCAGAGGATAAATAGGGACGACGTCTTCAGTTTTCTTGAGGACGAATACGGCGTAGAACTGTTAGAGGAAGTAACGTAGCTCTTTTTCAGTTCGCGTGCTCCATTTTGCATCATTAGAATAAATAACCCTCTCTCCCGTCACCAATAAACAAGCTCTCTCACACCTATCCCCCTGCATCCCGCCAGATGTATGAGGTAGAAAGCTAAATGGAAGCACTCTCTTTTCAACACTTCTGCCTGTATATTGATGCAAAGACTTCAATCCTGCTCCGCTTTTCTCTGAATGCTCCCCACTCCTCGATCAGTCTAAGGAATTCACGTCTGATTTTCTTCCAAATATCAAGCAAATAAGCCTTTCCAGCCCACACATCGAGCGGAGGAACGAGATTGGCCAAAATCCTCTTCATATTTGTATTCTTCCTCGGATAAATGATTGGAACAACGAAGAATCGGTTAATGGTGGCTATATAATTCTTCATTGAGCTATATCCTTTATCACAGATGATTAAATCGCCCATTCTCATTTTTTTCGAGGAATATAGCTTTTCAAGGAGTGAAATAAGTATCTTTGCATCATTTGGGCATCCATCGTAGAGTTCATAATCCAATAGCTCGTGATTCTCGGCGTCTATTGCTACGATCAGCTTAAAACCGACGTAATACCCTTCAGAGGGGTAATAAGACCATTTGTATGGTTTCCCGTCCTTTCCGATCCTTCTCCTGTTTCTCCACGTATTCAGGTCGATTTTAATCGGCGTTGCATCTATAAGGATGTATCTCCTTCCCTTTTGCCTCCTTCTCTTAGATACTTTGGATATTCCTCTGAAAAACGTTGATATGTCCTTTATATCCAATTTGGAATGCAATTTGTAGAGATATGTCAAATCAGGTATTCCCTTCACATCCACAAATCTCTTCAGCTTTTCATTCTCTTTTAATTCCGATATGAAATCAGAATATGCTCTTTCAAACAGATCGGCAATCACAATGACCTTCATTATGTCTATAAACCGTTCTACATCGGGTATTTTCAGCCTGCTTGCCGTCTTCTTTGCTCTTCCAGAGCCAATAGCTTTGAGTATGAATTGTGCTATAACCCATTTTGGATTGCCCAAATCCGGTATTAATGGCGGTTTCATTTTAGTTCCTCCATTAATAGCAATATACGAGGTTATATTTAAATTTTTCGGGTTTTAACGGTTTATTTTTAAAATAGATTGTTTATATTGCTTCCATTAAGGTTTTTAGATGTGTCATAACTCAAATTTAAAATTGGGTGGTTTATAGAAGTGATATTGTAGGTGCTTTGGCGAGGGGGTTAGTTCTTTGATTAAACTTTCTTGCTAAGAAAGTTTGATTGATAAGTCAAACCTTTTAGAAAAAGGTTTAATCCAAATCATCTGAGTTTCTTTGATCCAACTTTCTTTGTAAAAGAAAGTTTGATGTCTGGCCCCTTATGTGCAAAGAAAAGGAGGGAGCTACCCAAAAACCCCATGATTTACCTTGATCTATTATTGTCAGATTAACCGCAGAGTTCACGGAGAACGCAGAGGATGCAGGCTTTAGGTTTGTTTTAGAGCAGACATACAACCTATACACTTAACACCTTATTTTTTCCCCTCTGTGAACTCAGCGTTCTCTGCGGTAAACTTTAAATATGACAAAGTCAAGTTACTCCCCCACATATCCTGCCAAACGCTGTGCCTGTGCACCGGCTTTTGCAAGCAACGTTGGCATCGTCTCTTTCGCGTATACGCACGCATTTATCGAGAGATTCCGTGCATCAGCATACGCCTTCTGAAGCAGTGGCTTTATGGTCTCCGACGTTGGATACGCAACGTTAAACGCCACGTTCAGAGACTTGTCACTCGCCTCATATATTAAATCACCAATAGTATAACGAGTTGGATAGTCGTACTTCAGGTGCGTGGCAAGCGAAAACGCAGCTTTCGTTACTTCCTGCACGTCCGACACGTACTTCTCGACGTCTATATGGAGAACGTCAGGCGTAAATAGCACGCTTCCGTCGCGGTCATACACGGCACACAAGTCCAGTCCTTCCTTCATCGGGTAGATTTCGAGCCGTGCCAGTATATCTGCAAGCGGATGAGAAACTTTCTCGCCTTCTTTCACTGCCACTTTTCTCTGCTTTATTATGACCTTACCCCCCTCGATTCCCGCAGGTATGCTCAAGCTCTGTAATTCGCCGACGATCGGTCCCGGCCTGAGTGAGGTCGGACCGCTCTCTATCGCAATATCAAACGGTGCGACTGCACCTGCTTTTATCGGTGCGGGTATCTTCCCCTCTTCCAGTACATTATACAATTTAAAAGCATCCAGATTGGTAAAGATCAACGCCATCTGGTCGTCTATAAAATCTACCATGTCATTCATGCCACTTTCGCCTAACGCAATAGAACTCAAGCTATTTTTCGATACTCGCAACAGCGCTTTACCCTTAAAATCCTTTCGTATCTGCTGTACCTGGTTAGAGCCCAATCCTCTTATTTTCGCTATACCCACTGTTGGATATGCATCCATCTGGCTTTTTAAAGCAGCGACCTGCTCATTCTTCCATTGCTTTGCTCGTTTGACTCTCTTTTTCATTCTTCTCCATCCCTCACACTACACTATACTACTTTCACTGTGGGGCCCATTGTAGTCTTCATGTAAATAGAAGCGACATTCTGCCAACCACGCTCTAAACGCGATTCGACCGCTTTGAGCACCGCAGCGGCATTCTCCGCGATGTCTCTCGCATCCATGTCCCGACGACCGACGTTCACCCAGATCGTCGTGGTTTTCGACTTTACCTTGGCGATCTTTGACAGTCGCGCCAATATCTGCACGGGATCCACACTTGGCGGTAGCGGTTGCGGCATCTTACCACGCGGACCTAAAATAGTACCTAAACTCTTACCTATAAGTGCCATCAGCGAGGTATCGGCAACGAAATAATCGTACTTCTGTACCAACGCCCGTGCCTTCTTCTTGTCCATCCGCTTGAGTTCTTCTGGATCTATCACATCTGCACCTGCCTCTTTCGCTTTTAACGCCACTTCACCAGAAGCGAAAACGCCTATCTCCGGCTCTCTGATTTGCTTCGGCAAAACGACATCCACATTTATCCTGTTCTTAGGCTGCTTCAAATCTACATTCTTCAAATTTATGCAGAGGTCAACGCCTTCAACAAAACCCCGCTCTTGTGAGCTTAAAACCTTCTCCACCGCTCCTACGAGTTCTTCTGCTTCCATTTTATTCCCCTATCACCGCATCATCATACACGCCTGCGTCTATCTCTTTCTGTATCTCTTTTGCATCCTTACCCTCTACCTTCAACCGCATTGAAACACAAGTGCCTATTAACTCTTTAATCGCGGCTTTTAACGAAGAGGCTAACATCCCTTCCCGCTTCTTTTTCGCCACCTCTTTCAGTTGCTCTAAAGATATGTCACCGGTGTAATCAGTTGTAGAATCGGTCTGTGCCTTCTCAAGCCCTATCTCTTTCTTTATCAATGCTGCGGTCGGCGGTACGCCCACGGTTATGTCCACCTTGCCGCCGTCAATGGTTATCTTCACCGGGACTACCATGCCCGCATAATCCTTCGTACGCTCATTTACAGAATTCACTATCTCCTTTATATTCGCCCCGAGTGGACCCAGAGCCGGCCCTAACGGCGGTCCCGGGGTCGCTTTCCCTCCTTCTATCAAGACTTCAATGACGTTCATTTTTATCCTCTTCGTGCTCTGTATGTTATGTAAGTATCCACATGGTCTGACGTATTGTATCCTGTTTACGTGATACGCACATCTGAGACCCTTATAACTATACCTTACTTTATTTTATTTCTTTCCTGTTATGATATTTGTACAGTACAGAAGCATAAAAATGGCATTAAAAATTCCGCTATTGTTCTCAAAATCAGAGGAAGGCCCTCATAAAGGGTTTTTGAAAGGGGGGTATTTTAACTACACCCTTTAAAATAGGCAAGTTTTACAAATGTAATAACAAAAAAGTAAACGTTATTTACCTTTAGTCATCGGTATCGGAGGTCTTTCTGGAGTTTCTCGGACGTCTGACGCGCCAGAGCCAACGCAAAGTATTTCTCATTGTTGACAGCCATCCTGTCCATCACTCGAAGAAGGTCAAAAGTTGGATTGAAGAGAATCACATCTGCCTTTTCTTTCTTCCCGGCTACAGCCCTGAACTGAATCCTGATGCTATTTTTCGCCCTTTTCGCGTTGGCGATGTTGTAGAACTGGAGAATGAATATGGAACCATAGAAGATATGGCACTCTGGCATCCCGTGATAAGAATATGGCAGAACAAAAGGCAGATCATCCCCAACTCACGAATAAGTGAAGAGACCATAATAAACTGGACGATATGGAACCTTACAGTGCTATGGGCGGTTGATTTTGGGATAAGTTACGATTCCGATATAGAACCTTGCCAGATCAATAATCCTTGATGAAATAAGCAAACATCCGGATGTGATGCATGAACAGGACAGAGAAGCAAACATGTGGGTTACAGAGCTCGGGGATTTCGCAGTTAATCTAAGGGCGGTGTTCTGGATTCGCGACAGACCTGCCGCGTGGGGCGCGAGCTGTGATATTCGAGAATCTGTCAAGAAGCGGTTTGATAAGGAAGAGATAGAGATACCTTTCCCGTATCGAATAATCGTCTATAAGAAGGATTTGGAGCACAAAAAATGAGAATAAACATCGTGCAGACGAACTATGATCCTACGGACATAGAAAGGCTGAAAGAAATATTAGACGATGTGGAAGGAGGGATAACCTGCTTTCCTGAGTGTTTTGCACTTGGAAGAAGCGGTGTTGAAACATTGCAGTATTTGAACAAGGTTAGTGATGAA
>DAOUYX010000070.1 GCA_030665925.1 Methanosarcinales archaeon
CTAAAATAGGAAGTTTTATATAAGAGAGAGCACGTATAGTTTTATATGATAAAGGTAGCGATAAATGGATGGGGTAGAATTGGCCGAATTCTGTTTAGAGCAGCGCTACGAGACAAATCAGACATAGATGTTGTGGCAATAAATAGCCGAGCTGCAGAGGCTTCCTGGGTTGCTCATCTCTTGAAGTACGATTCCGTGCACGGGGTGCTGGATGCAGATGTACGAGCGAATAAAGATGCAAACACGCTGGTGGTGAACGGAAAGGAGATAAAGATATTGGCGGAAACCGACCTTGGGAAATTGCCATGGGATAATTTAGGCGTGGATTTAACCGTAGAATCTACGGGAGCGTTCCGAGACAGGAAGAACGCATCGAAACATCTTGATGCCGGTAGCAAAAAAGTATTAATAACCGCACCGGCGAAGGAACCCGATGTAACCATTGTTCCGGGAGTCAACGACGAGATGTACGACCATGCTGCGCACAAGATTATCTCGCTCGCCTCCTGTACCACCAATTGCCTGGCGCCGGTGGCGAAGGTGTTGAACGACAAGTTTGGCGTAAATAAGGGCTTTATGACTACGGTGCATTCGTATACCAATGATCAGAAGACTCTTGATGGACGGCATAAGGACTTGCGAAGAGCACGTGCGGCTGCAATGTCCATAATACCCACGACCACTGGGGCTGCGGCGTCGTTAGGGATCGTAATACCCGCATTAGCGGGAAAACTGGATGGAATCTCGCTGAGAGTGCCTACCGCTAACGTTTCCATAGTTGACCTCGTGGTAGAGTTAGGGCGAGACGTTACGCGTGAAGAGGTGAACGATGCTTTTGAGCAAGTGTCGAAATCTTCCTTGAGCGGTATTCTCGCCGTTTCTCACGAGCCACTGGTCTCCATAGATTATATCGGCACGAACTATTCGTCCGTAGTTGACGCAGAGTACACAAACGTGATCGGCGACAAAGGTAAAGGCAATTTCGTGAAAGTGCTCTCGTGGTACGACAACGAATGGGGCTACTCGTGCCGGGTGGTGGACATGATGAAGCGGATCGCAAAGCTGGGATTGTGATGTGAGTAAGTGGGATTACGGTGTAAGCCAATGGGGATGAATGAAACGTCAAAAGATTTCTTGACTTTGGATGACTTCGACGTAGCGGGCAAAACGGTGCTTTTCAGAGCCGACGTGAACTCCGTAGTTATCAACGGCAAAGTGCAGATGAAGGAGCGAATAGTAGAGAATGCAAAAACGATACGTGAACTTTCGGAAAAAGGAGCAAAGGTGGTTATACTCGCGCATCAGGGCCGTGCAGGCGGCAAGGAGTTCTTACCTCTTGAGCAGCATGCACAATTGTTCAGTAAACTCCTGGACTTGACGTATCTCGACGACATAATAGGACCTGCTGCACGCACGGCGATAAAAAATCTCAACTCGGGTGAAGTATTATTGCTTGATAACGTGAGACTGCTTGCAGAGGAAACGCTTGATAAAACGCCCGAGGAACATTCAAAATCGATTTTTGTACAAAGACTTGCTCCGCTCGCAGATATTTACATAAATGATGCCTTCTCAGTGGCTCATCGGGCGCATGCATCGGTGGTTGGCTTTCCAATGGTGTTGGATGCCGGCATAGGCAGATTGATGGAAAGCGAGTTGAGCGCATTGGAACGAGCGGTTCACCACATCGAACGACCGTGTGTGTACGTTCTTGGCGGTGTGAAACCCGAAGAGGTATTTGATATAATAGATTTTGCAGTAGACTCCCGAGGAGTGGATTATATACTCACAACGGGCGGCATTGGCAATCTTTTCATGTGTGCGAACGGCATGATCCCGATGAAAGTAGATAACAACCTTTTGGAGAGCGTGAGCAGAGCAAAGCGGATACAGGGAAGAGCGGGTAATAAAATCAAGTATCCCTGGGATCTCGCGATTGAGCTGGACGGTAAGAGAGAAGAAATCCCGGTAGAGCAGATAAAGCCCAACCAACCGATATACGATATAGGGCATAAAACGATAGAGAAATATTCAGAGATAATAAAAAATGCACGCACGGTGATAATGAAGGGACCTGCAGGGTTCTACGAGAAGGAAGGCTTTGCAGAAGGCACACGAGAGCTTTTTAAAGCAATTTCAAGTTCCAAGGCGTTCTCGCTCCTCGGTGGCGGGCATACATCCGCGGCGATCAGCGAGGTTGGCATAGATAGGAAAGAAATGGCTAATGCACACATCAGCCTTGCTGGGGGTGCATTCCTGCGGTATCTCTTAGGGGAGCCACTGCCTGGGATAGAGGTGTTAAAGATAAAGAAGTAATTTTATCTTGATTTGAATTAGAAATACCATGAATGAGGGAGGGGTCGTAGGGTAGAGGATATCCTGTCAGGTTCCGGACCTGACAACCTGGGTTCGAATCCCAGCGACTCCGCTAAAACTTTCTTTGGAAAAGAAAGTTTTATCAAAGAAACCTCATAAAGAGAAGATAAGCCCGTAAGTTCTTTTACTAACGCTTTTCATTCTTAGATAAAAGTTATGATACGGACAATAAAAGCGATCTGGGAATTGACAAGATTAGAACACGGGTTGATGTATGGATTTGGGGTGCTAATAGGGATAATCATAGCAGATAAAACAGTGCTCTTCACTAAACTCCCCCTATTTGGGTTCTTTACTGCTCTTCTACTCGAAGCAGGCACATTTGCGTTGAATGATTATTGTGACCTGGAATCGGATATTGCTAATCAGAGGATGGATAGACCTCTGGTGAGAGGAGATATAAGAAAAGAAGAAGCCTTGCTCATTGCTATTATCGCCACGGTCTTCGGCATTATATGCGCATCGTTTTTGAGTTCCATCGTTTTCCTCCTGGCACTTATATTAGCAGCATTGGGCATTCTTTACGACATAAAGACAAAGGAAATCCTCGCGGTAAGTAACGTTTACATCGCATTTACGATGGCGATACCTTTTATCTTCGGCGGTTTAATCGCGGAACCGGAAAGAGTAGAACTGGCGCTGCTTATCCTTGCTTCTATTGCGTTCCTTGCGGGTTTCGGAAGAGAAGTGATGAAGGACATAGCAGATGTAAAAGGAGATGCTCTGAGGGATATAAGGAGTATTGCACGGATATACGGAGCGGATAGAGCGATAAAAGTCGTGTTTTTTTCTTATTCCCTCGCAGTTATACTGAGTGTAGTTCCTTTTTTCTTAGTTAATACTTCGTACTTTCATAATCTCGCATATCTACTTCCGGTTATGGCCGCCGATGCGTTGTTTGTACATACATGTTTTGGACTGCAAAAAAAGGATATAAACTATAGCACTATGAGGAAAGAGACGTTATTAGCGATTGGTATTGGCTTAATTGCATTTGTAAGTGGTGCTTTATTTTAAACGTCAAAAAAATTCTAAAATTGTAGATTGTAGAGAAGGATGAAAGTAGCAATAGGCGGCACGTTTGATCCGCTGCACGATGGGCATAAGAAATTATTGAAAAGGGTGTTCGAGTTGAGCGAAGGTGGCGAGATAGTCATAGGAGTGACGTCAGATACGATGGCACGAGCCAGTAGAGACAGAGTGGTTCTTCCTTACAAAACAAGGACTGAGAACATCAGACGATACATGTATGAGGAATACGGAGTAAAAGTGAGAACGGTGGAATTAAACGACCACTATGGCATCACTTTAGATGAGTATTTTGATTATATAGTTATATCGCCCGAGACGTACAACGTGGCGTTGAAGATAAACGAACTCAGAGAAGAGCGTGGAAAGCAGCCTATAAAAATAGTAAAGGTGGAGCATATGAAAGCGGCGGACGGAAAGGCAATCTCGTCTACGAGGATAAAAGCGGGCGAGATAGATGAGCACGGATCTTTGCTTGCTTACAATGAAAAATGAAGATTACAAAGTGCAAAAGTAAGTCTTATTCGGTAAAGCCTTTTTCTTCAGAAAAAGGGTTTTAGCACAGGTTATTTTTCTAACATTGGAATTATATTTTTATTTATACCTCCAAGCGCATTCTAAATTACGTTACGTTAAGAACCCAAAATGAACCCATATTACCTGACATTGATGCTGTATCTATTCTTGATTTACTGGTTTATCGTCTTAGCGCTTGATAGAAAGGGCATTTTGGAGCGGTATAACATCTCCACGATCGGGCCCATCTTGATGATAAAGACAAAGAGAGGCGGGAGGTTGCTGGAGCGCTTGTCAAACGGCGCGAGAAGAGAACGATTCTGGCGGGTTTACGCCAACATCGGCACGGTTTTAGTGCTTGTAGCCATGGCATTTATGTTCATTCTTGTAATATATGGCACGTATGCAACGTTTATGGTGCATCCCGAGCCATCGAAGGTGAACGAACCGCGGAATTGGCTGCTCATACCGGGATTAAATGAGTTTATACCGATGTGCGCGTGGGTTGGCTTTGTGATTGCGTTAGTGGTGCACGAACTCTCTCATGCGGTATTGGGCACCGTAGAGAAGATAAAAGTAAAGTCAATGGGACTTCTGGTTGCGTTAGTGCCGATAGGAGCATTTGCGGAGCTTGACAGTGAGCAACTTTTTGGTGAAAAAGAGAAGAAAAGCGACGAAGAGAGGATAGAAGCGACTGAAGCGGGAGAACCGGAAAAGGTCAGGCGGAAAGTAGCAACGTCACGTGAACGAACGCGCATACTCTCTGCGGGTGTGACCAGCAATTTCTGCGTGGCGTTCGTTGCGTTTCTATTATTCTTCGCTATTCTGTTCTCCGTACAGCCGGTTAGCGATAATGTGCTGTATGTTTATAACGTTGCCGATGGAAGCCCTGCGGAGAGCTTGGGAATGGGAGCTGGAATGTTCATCACCGCGGTTGACGGTTCACCGGTTACACGTGTAGAAGAACTGAATACTGCGTTGGAAGGAAAAGAGGAGTCTGTGGTCACGGTGCTGGATAAACGCGGAACAGAAAGAGCACTGGTAATGCATCGTGGTTCTGAAAGCACGGGTGTGACCTTATTATGGGTTGAAAAAGGCTTGCCCGCAGCTAAAGCAGGTTTAACAGAAGGCATGCGCATAATACGGATGGATACCACAAGCATAAACAGTTATGATGATTTCCATGCGTTCATGGATCGTACTAAACCCGCGCAGGTAATAGAAGTGCAAACGGACGAAAAGACAGTTAGTATAGAGTTGGCGGACTCGCCGTTCGCTGATATAGGATACTTAGGCGTTCTCGTTGCAAATAACCCGTTAGGAATGTTCGTAGTGGACTTCTCCGCGCAGGAATACCTTGGTGGGTTGAGAAGCATACCTTCTTCGTTTACCTCCTTTTCGCCACCTCGGTGGTTAAATAGCTGGTTGTGGCTGACCGCCATGCCAATTGCGCCTCTTCTTGCTGGTGGGTTCGGTGGTTTTAATCCGATACTATCTCATTTATACGAGCCGGTGGGTGTTGCGTCATTATTCGGTGGCGGTATTTTCTGGATTGCGGATGTGCTGTTCTGGATAGGTTGGATTAATTTCTATGTTGGACTGTTCAACTGCCTGCCCGCTATTCCGCTCGATGGCGGCTATGTATTCAGAGAGTTGCTGAATCCCGTACTGAGGCTGGGTATAAAGAATGAGGGAAAGAAAGAGAAAATTTCAAAGGTAATCACTGCCACGATCGCAATTTTTATCGCATCTTCCATCGTCTTCATGTTAGCAGCACCTTATGTGCTGTAATATAAAATAAAATTCCGAGTTTAGCTAACCACAAGATTACACAGATTTTCACACAACTTTTTTACCCTCGGTAAAAACATTAGACTTGTTGCTAATTAAGGGCGATCTTCACTAAGAGACTTTTAAATTGGATATGCTCTGTGATATTAACTATGATAAGTGTTAACAGAGCTTTAAGGAGCGATAGGTTGATAAGAGCCACGACAGGGCTATCCGCGCCAGAATTTAAGCCTCTGGTGGCTGGTTTCTATCGTGAACTTCAAAAGGAAAGGCGGAATAGATACGAGCGAGGCGTTGAGCGGGGTGTTAGAGAAAGGAGACCTGGTGGTGGAAGAATAGGCTCTTTGAGAACACCTACGGAGAAATTGTTTTTCATTCTCTTTTATTATAAGTGCTACCCCACTTTTGACGTCTTAGGGTTGTTATTTGATCTGGATAGGTCCAATGCATGCCGTAACGTCCAGAAATTGACATTGATGGCGGAGAATGTGCTTGAGAAGAAGATGCTCCTGCCAGAGCGGAAAATAAGCACTGTAGAAGAGTTGTTAGAGCTATTCCCTGGCGTTAAGGACTTATTCATCGACGGCACTGAGCGACCGATCCAGAGGCCTAAAGACCGCGAGAAGCAGAAGGCGAACTATTCGGGCAAGAAGAAGGCGCACACACGCAAGAACATACTCATCGTCGATAAGAACCGGCGGATTGGGTATCTAAGCCCACCAGCTGAGGGTAAAAAGCACGATTTCGGCATGTTTAAAGAACTGTTCCCGCCGGGGCTATTCCCCAAAAGCATAGCGTTGTGGCTGGATCTGGGCTTCACAGGTGTTGAGAGGGATTATCCGGCAGCAACGGTTATGATGCCGAAGAAGAAGCCAAAAGGAGGAGAATTGTCGGATGCCGAGAAGGCCCGGAATAAGGTCATCAGCGGCTTCAGAGTCCGAGTAGAGCACGCAATCGGCGGCTTGAAGCGATTCGGGATAGCCACCGAGAAGTGCCGTAACAAAGACGATACGTTTAATGACCAAGTTATGGCGATCTCCTGTGGATTATGGAACTATCACTTGAAGTGTTGTTGAATCCGCAGTTGGATTGTGGAGGCTAATTCGTTTGTTCCTTATTATTTCGCAACAAGTCTATTGACTAAAAACATCCTCTTAGTTTTTCTTTTAGCACAGGTTTTCTTTTTGTGAAAAAGAAAAAGTGTTGTGTCAATCTCGTGGAATCTCGTGGTTTTTTTTGCCTCAGCTAAACACGTACGATCGAGTTATTGTGCAAAAACACCAATAATATCCTCTCTTGCTATCAACCCTACCAATTTCCCTTCGGCATCTACCACGGGAATCCGGTTAAAATCGTTTTTATGCATTATCCGAGCGGCATTCGAAATAGAGTCGTCAGGTGAAATCGTTACCGGCTTTTTCGACATCACGTCCTTTACGTATCCTTCGAACAGTGCGTCAATTTCATCCGGGATTTTCTTTACCTTCTTCATGTATGCGGTTAGAGAGAATACAGGAAAAGGATTCAGCGGGTCTATATCAGGAAAGGGGACCGTTGCAGTCAATTTCATAACGTCCGCTTCACTGATGACGCCAATGACCCTTCGGAAATCATCAATCACCGGCGCACCGCTGATTCTATTCGCTCTCAACGTCCCAGCTACCTGACGAATCGTATCGCTGGGCTTGAATGCGATAACGTCAGTTGTCATCAGTTCTTTAACTTTAACATCCGTTTTTGTTTGCATTGCCCTCTCCCTTATTTTTCATTGTATATAAAGTATAAATCCCTTCTCTTTGAGACACGGATTTACACTGATTTACGCAGATTTATTTTAGTTTAACCGTATTGATTTTTATCATCTGTGTTAATCTGCGTTAATCTGTGTCAACAATTTATTTTTCATAAAGCGAAGCGATTATGTCTGCTCTGGTAACGATCCCTACTAACGTACCCTCTCCGTCCACAACGGGCAATCTATTGAACCCCGTTGCATGCATAAT
>DAOUYX010000059.1 GCA_030665925.1 Methanosarcinales archaeon
TCTATATCCCTTATCCACTGCAAGTCCGGATATATGTCCATGCCCTCTTCTTATCGCGCCACCGACAAAACCAATAACCTTATCTGCCTTAGTAACGACAAAGAAATATCGCTCGAAGGAATGGTACAAATCCGCTATATCAGACGAGGTATTTATTGTTCTTATATTCCCCTTCCATAGACGTACAATATCTCGCAGATCCGCTTCTGTTGCTTTCCTTATCTGCACTTCATATCCTGTTTCCATCTTTATTAATTTAAAGTTTAAATCTAATTTTAAGTAGGTAATTGGAAGGGGTCAATAGTTCGGTAAGTAAAAAGGGACAATAGTTAGGTAAGTGTATTTGAATTTGGGTCATTACATCGTACAGTGTTATGACATTTTACCGATATCCTGTCTAAGATCATTGACCTCCTCACTTAGCGGGTATTCGAATTTTTCAATCAATACAGCAGTATCCTGATCTTTAGCTCGGTAAAATACCTCCATCGTCTGTTTTTTCAAGCAGATAGTAGCCCAAACGTATTCGCTGATGAACTCCTTGCCCACTTTAAATGCTTCATTAAGGACAGAGATTTCCCCATCATTATCAACCATTCTAATGAAGTGTATCTTCCCCTTGGTAAGTGGTAGTTTCCCCAGAGGGATTTTCAGAGAATTGTTTAGTATCTCTTCACTCAGGTAAAGAGCCACTTCTCTGACCTATTTGCGTCTCTGCAAATGTTTGATGGTTTATCACCCATAATATACCGATTTACGGCTTCAAATCTCTCTTCTTCTTTGACCACCATAATGCATCACAATGGATGCGTAAATGGATATGTCATCAAAAGACTTTCCGATGTATTGACCCTTTATTTGTCAAATGAAATGGTGAACGAACTATTGACCCTTTCCAAGAGTAGTCCAAGGTAATTCCCCAGTCCCTGATCTATAAGGACTGTTTGTTCACCCCTTATCACGTACGTGTTTGCATCAAGCACGCCCTTCTCTCTGTCCCAGCACACGCCATCTTGAAGTTTCATGTTCTTACTTTAAAAATATAAGTGGATAATATAGCTAATATAAGTGGGGTGCAATAGAGAGAAGAAATGCTCTGGCGGGAAGAACATCTGCTCGCAATCCTCAAAGCCGGGAAATTACGCACTTCCGAAGTGGTTGTACGAGCGGATATGAGCAAAGCAACCGCATTGAAATACCTTGAAGGTCTTAAAGGCAGAGGATTAGTTGATTGTGAGAGGGTAGGACCCACAAAGCTGTGGTCCCTCCTAGGAGAAACGAAAGAAACCGCCGCTGCTCAGCTTGAACAAGGGAAGATAAAGGACTTTATATCTGTGGACCGGGAGATATTCAAGCTATTTGAAGAGTTTGAAGCGGTAACCGGCAAAAGATTGTGGATTTCGATAAACAAAACAGGGATAACTATAAATATGGATACGGTAACGTAAAAGACATAATAGGGGGAAGTTTATATCTATAAATGATATAGGTATATATGGGGGATGGATGCATAGATAGGAGGCGATAAAAGAAATGCTCTGGCGAGAAGAACACCTGCTTGAAATACTCAGGGTGGGGCGATTAAACACCTCTGACGTGGTTGCACGAGCGGATATGAGCAAAGCAACCGCATTGAAATATCTCGAGGGTCTTAAAGGCAGAGGATTAGTTGATTGTGAGATGGTAGGACCCACAAAGTTGTGGTCTCTCGTAGCGGAAACAAAAGAAGATGTGCCTGCTCAATTTGATCAACAGAAGTTAAGGGACTTTGTATCTGTGGACCGGGGGATATTCCGTCTACTTGAAGAGTTTGAAGGGATCACCGGTAAAAGGTTAAGGATTTCGATAAGTAAAGCAGGGCTAAATTTGAATATGGAACAGGTACCATGAAGATAATGGGTTCTGGAGTGGCGGGATTAGATGAAGTCCTTGGTGGCGGGTTCGTATCACCCTCTATCATACTTATAGGTGGTAGCGTTGGCACAGGTAAGACTACGCTCGCGTTACAAAGCCTGTTTAATTCCGCACGGAATAAAGAGAGCTGTTTGTTCATTGCTTCCGTTTCTGAACCCATAACCTCAATAAACAATTTCCTATCTCCTTTTTCCTTCTTCGACCCGGACCTCAAGACCATGCACTTTGTTGACGCAGGCGAACTGCTATTAATGAAGAAAGACGCTTTTGGTATCATAAAGGACAATATCGAAACTATCAAACCAGACCGGGTGGTTATTGACTCATTCCTCAGCCTCGTAGATATGGATAAAGACGCTTTAGATGCATTAATCTTATACATGAAGAGAAGGAACATCCTGTTGATCTTGACCGATGTGTTCAGAGAGCAAGCCTTGAATGACCATTACATTGCGTCCATAGTTGATGGTGTCATCTTCCTTTCAATAGAAGAGGGAAGGCGATGGCTAACAGTGTTTAAGTTAAGGGGACAGAACACATCGATAAAGAAGCATGCCTTTAAATTCACTACCGCGGGAATAGAAGTATTTCCGAAATTGAAACCTGATGAGGTCGTATCGGTAAGTGATAGGCAAATCAATTTGGGTGTTCGCGGTATGGATCAAATAATAAGCAAGGGCGTGCTGGAAGGCAGTGCTATACTAGCCGCAGGCGAGGTAGGCACAGGAAAGGCCCTTTTCGGTTTCCAGTTCATCCACGAGGGTGTAAAGAAAGGCGAGAAGAGCTTGATTATCTCGTTGAATGATGATTTAGCGACCATCACCAGAAATGCCAAGCATTTCGGATTCGATTTCCAATCGACTGCGAATAACGGTTTGGTCAAGGTGCTATATACGCCTGTTGTTGATCTTGTCCCGGATGAGCATCTGATAGAGCTAAAAGAAGCGCTTGAAGGTGTAAATCGAGTACTTATAGATGGTGTTTCATGCTATCAATCTGCGTTCAACGCTACGAGCAACACTACACGAGACTATAAGAATTATCTGCAAACGATTATCTCGCTGTGTAAGAGCAGGGCAATAACATCTATTTTCACCTATGATACAAATCCCGGTGAGTATTATCCGTCTGACATAGCGCCCATGATGGATGGCATAGTAATACTGTCACGCGCGGAAGAGAAGGGTGTGAGGCGAAGGTACATAGAAGTAATCAAGATGAGCGGCAGTGCACATTCTACCGGGAAGAAACTCATGGACATAACGGAAAAAGGCCTTGAGGTCAGCCCGTCTTAATCTGACATGGGAACTCCCAGTAAAGAGTTTACCCATTTTGATAATTATCATACAAAGACACAGATTTCACAGATTTACACAGACGCTACTGACCGGATTATTAAGTTTTTTCGGGTTCATAGAATAAAAATCGAGAAAGCACCCTTCGGGTGCAAATCAATTGTAGCTAAGGCTAATCAGTGGGTGGTTCCAATCAGATAATTTGCATCCAAAAACTTCGTTTTCTGTCGGGGGCCCCTTCTCATAGCACACGAATGTCATTTTTCTTCCACAATTTGGACATTTTGGTGCCCTTTTATTCGCTTTCGTAATTTCGACATCGCAGAGGTTATCTTTTTCCGCAAGGTGAAATGCCGCCCAGTTGAGATTGTCTTAGAATATGTGTTTGATCGTGAGAGGGGCATCGGTAGTAAGACAGAGGAGAACGATGAAAAGGCATGTTCCAGGTGTGAAGATGTCTGGATGCATCAGTTAGATGTATTGCTAGATGGTTATAATAATTAATGCGGAGCGAACGCAGAGTTATAGTTTATATACCACCATAAAAGACAGAGAATAGAGGACAGAAAGCCAAATTTTGACTTTTGTTCTCTGACTTCTGACCTGCATCTTGCATGTTCAGAGTATATATAGAACAATTTTTTATTGCTATTGTACTATGATAGAAATAATCAGAACAATTCTTGGTGAATGGAAAGGCAGAGAATTACCCGAAGTTATTGAGCGAAGTGTAGATTTGGTGGATTATCGCCGTATAGAACCAGGGAAAATAATCGTAATCACCTGATTCCGGAGAACAGGAAAGACTTACCTTGCTTATCATCTTATCAAAAGATTATTTTATTGACACATCATTTTTAAATCTATTATCTACAAGATTCTCAAAAAATAGCGGCCGGCTGTATGAGAATCTCGTTTTTATTGCGTTAAGAAGGAGATAAGAGCGTTACTTAAAGCGAGCAAAGAGCTTAAATGCAATAACCTGTTTGTTATTACC
The DNA here is from genome assembly GCA_030665925.1 of Methanosarcinales archaeon. GTDB lineage: Archaea > Halobacteriota > Syntropharchaeia > Alkanophagales > Methanospirareceae > JACGMN01. The sequence goes on from DAOUYX010000059.1 coordinate 4,207, forward strand.
TGGGATTATGACGCCTTTGAAGAAATGAATGGAAAGCGAATAGTGTATATTCCATTGTGGAGATGGATTTTGCAAAATGGAAAATATTAACTCAAAAAACCAGAAAATAAATCTGCGTGAATCAGTGTAAATCTGTGTCCTAAATCAAATAGAAAGAAGCTATACGTCATATACAACGAGAAAAGTAGGTCTTGGACTGGGTTTAGCCTAACCATCGTTAAGGGATACGTGAAATTACATGGAGGCAAGGTGTGGGTTACAAGCGAACTCGGAAAAGGGTCAAAGTTCTGGTTCACGCTGCCAAAACGGCAAAGGTAAATTTCATACCATCTCTTGCCGCTATTACTTCCACACCGATCTCTTCACTCAACTGCTTTGCTATTTCCCATGGCTTGTTTCTAAGCTAAGCATGGTCATGCCGAAATGCGTGAGTATCGCAACCTTTGGCTTTGGTCTCATCGCCTCTATAATCTTTTTGCATTTATAAAACCACGAGATTGCATGGGATTTTATGAACACAAAACTTTTCCTTTTCCAGTGGAAATGTACCCGAAAAGCTTAACTTGATGCACTTCCATTGAACTGATAGGTCATAGGCTTACCTCTCCCCTCCCCCCCCCGAGAGCAAAAGGGTTGTGAGTGTGAGGCTATAATGGTTGAACAAAAAGAATGGACCGATGAATGAAATACCGTTCGATGTGAACCAGCGAAGGATAGGTGGGACGTACCTACCCGTGGAGATCATCGGAAGTCTCTTCACCCGCGGCGGCCAACGACTCGCTATGGCGATTGCTCGTGACATCAGCGAGCGCAAGCAGATGGATGAGGAGCTGGTCCGCAAGGAGAAGCTGGTAACTATTGGACAACTCGCAAGTGGAGTCGCTCATGAGCTCCGCAATCCTCTCGGTGTTATCGGCAATTCCGCCTACTTCTTGAACATGAAACTCAAAGATGCTGATAAGAAGGTGCAGAAGCATATAGATATCCTGCAGAGGGATGTCCACAGAGCAAACAGGGCACTCACTAACCTACTTGACTTCTCCAGAGTGAGGCCACCCTCTCTTGAGAAAGGCAATGTGAACAGCATCATTAAGGACACGTTGGCTGACATCAAAGTACCTGAAAACATCTCTCTTGAAATCCACTTAAATGATGAACTGCCAGAGATCCTTGTGGATCCTGACCAAATCAGGCAGGTATTTCTGAACGTCATTTCCAACGCTGTTCAAGCGATGCCAGAGGGAGGGCTGCTGGAAATAAATAGAAGAGAAAGGAGGTTGAAATGGCGAAAAAAGCCCGCATACTTGTCGTGGATGATGACATTGGCATGACTGAGACCCTGGCTGACATCCTTGATGATAGGGGTTATGATGTCGCTGTGGCAGGAGATGGTTACAGGGCGATTGAGATGATTGGAGAGAGAGCATATGATATTGTTTTGATGGATATTACGATGCCCGGGCTCAACGGTGTTGAGACTTTCAAGGAGGTCAAACGTACAAGCCCCCCAACGAAAGTTATAATGATGACCGCATACTCCGTTGAGGACCTCATTAAGGAGGCGCTGGAGGAAGGGTGCTACGGCATAATTTACAAGCCTCTGGACATGGATAACGTCATCGCTCTGGTGGATGAGATACGCAGACAAAGGCTGCTGAGTGGAACTGTGAGTAATCCCGGCTCTGGAAGTGATGACCATGACTGAACCAACGCTTTTGATTGTTAATGATGACCCGGGAACATGCGAAACCCTTTCTGACATATTCCAGGAGAAGGGCTGTACTGTTGCTACTGCTACTACGGGTCGTGAGGCTCAGGATAAGGCAAAGCAGACGGCCTTCAATGTTGCTCTTATTGATATTAAGCTTCCTGACGTTGATGGAACAGCGCTTTTGATCGAATTCAGAAAAACTCATCCGGATATGGCGTGCATGATCATCACAGATCATGCTTCTGTTCAGAATGCGATTAACACTTTAGAAGATGGTGCCGAGGGATATTTCGTTAAGCCCCTTATCATAGAAGAGATAGTCCATCGGGTTGAGAAGACATTGGATAAGCAGCGCATGGTTAGGGAGAAACGGCGGGCGGAGGAGGCACTGCGGAGAAGCGAGAAAATGTTTAGAGATTTTGCAGAGAATGCTTTTGAGTGGATTTGGGAGGTTGATGCTAATGGTAAATACACTTACGCGAGCCCTGTTGCCGAGAGAATTCTAGGATATAAACCCGAGGAACTACTAAAGAAACATTTTTATGACCCATTCCATCCTGAAGATCGCGAAGAACGGAAGAAGGCTGCGTTTGAAGTGTTCGCCAAAAAACAGCCTTACTGTGAGTTCTTAAATCGGAACGTGCACAAGAACGGCAGAACCGTCTTGCTCTCGACAAGCGGAGTTCCCGTACTCGATGATGAAGGAAATCTTCTCGGATACAGAGGCACAGATATAGACATCACCGAGCGCAAGCGTGCGGAGGAGTCGCTGCGGAAGAGTGAAGAGAGATACAGAGATTTGGCCGAGTTATTACCTGAAGTTATTTTTGAGACTGACTTAGAAGGAAATATCTCCTACGCCAACCAGATTGCATTTGATTCCTTTGGTTATACTCAAAGTGACTTGGACAAAGGTCTAAATGCCTTTCAAATGTTAATTCCTGAAGATCGAGATAGGAGCAAGGAAAACATCCAGGGGGTTTTGAGCGGAGAAACGAGCGGTAGTAGAGAATACACGGCGCAGAGGAAAGATAAAACAACATTTCCTATCCTCATAAATTCCGGTCCTATTATTCATGAAAACAAACCTGTAGGCCTGAGAGGTGTCATCACAGACATTACCGAGCGCAAGCGGGCGGAGGAGAAAATCAAAGCAAAGAGCCTTTTTTTGGAGAGCCTGATTCAGCAATCGCCGCTTCCCACCTTTGTGATGGATTCCAAAGGGTTTGTTGTGATAGTTAATGAAGCATTTCTGAAGGTCTATGCTGTTCCCAACAAGGAGATGGTCCTGGGAAGAAATGCGCTCACAGAGCCGGCGAACGTAAGCCAGGGCGTGGTCAAGTACTTCGAGGAGGCGTTGAGTGGGAAAATCGTTGAAACGCCTGAAGTAGAATTCGTTTCACCCTACAAGAATAAGAAAGTGATTACGAGAAGCAGAATGTTCCCCCTAGTGGACCCGACTGGCACGTTGACAAATGTGGTTGTAGTACAGGAAGACATCACCGAACGCAAGCGCGCGGAGGAGGCGCTGCAACATCTGGTTGAATTCGAAAGACTCATCACCGCATTATCAGCAAACTTCATCAACCTTGCATTAGATAATATTGATGATGGAATAAACCATGCGTTGCAAACAACCGGGGAATTTACCGGTGTTGACCGCAGTTACGTCTTTCTGTTTTCCGAAGACGGAACGAAGATGGACAATACACACGAATGGTGCTCCGAAGGAATCGAGCCGCAAATTGACAACCTGAAGGGGCTGTCAGTTGAGGATTTCCCATGGTGGATGGATAAACTCAACCGGTTCGAAAACATTCATATCCCTCGTGTCGCCGACCTTCCACCCGGGGCAAGCACCGTAAAAGAGATACTACAGCCACAGGGCATCCAATCGCTTATCGTTGTTCCCATGATCTATGGCGGATCCCTTATCGGGTATATCGGGTTCGATTCGGTGCGTACGGAAAAGAGATGGTCGGAAGAGAGCATAGCACTGCTAATAATAGTGGGTGAGATCTTTGTCAATGCGTTGAAGCGGAAGCAGGTGGAAGAGGCACTTGCCAAAGCGTTGGCGGAACAAAAGAATATCATGGGAACTATCTCCGATGGTATTTATATGCTCGATATGAGCGGAAACTTGGTCAACTGGAACAAGGTGGCAGAGACAGTTAGCGGTCTTTCTGCCAAAGAACTGACGGGCAAGCCGATCGTAGAA
>DAOUYX010000010.1 GCA_030665925.1 Methanosarcinales archaeon
GGATTCCGGTCCTCTACCGTTGCACCGAAAAAGCTGTCTACAACACAGCCTAAGAACCCTGCTAATAGGCAAATGAGGAAGAATACTGCTCCTCTATGCGTTAAAGCACTCGAACTGAGGAACAAGAGACAAATAAGCGAAATTAAAGACGACCCGAGCAATGCAGCGCCAAAACCCGGTAAACTAACACCACCATTTGTGCCTACCGGCACTTTCTTTAAAGTCGTGATCAATCTCGGCTTGCCCTCCGCTTGTCCGATTTCGGTTGAAAATGTGTCTGCACAGGCGGTAGCGACTGAGCCTGAGAAGCCGAGCACAAAAAGAGTGCTTTGACTCTGGCTGGAAACGGCGTAGAGCACTGCGAAGATCAGCGGTGATAAGCCGTTGCCCAGCACGTTATTTATCTTTCGCATGCCCTTATTACCTTCCGCAACGCCGAGTTTTACTTTCTTATCGTATTTATATCTCGTCACCAAATTCCCGAACATGAAGAACGCAAAAAGCGCAAGCAACCCCACGTAACCAAATTTCAATCCAAACAATAACAGAATGAGCACACCGAGCGTAAGCGTTCCGATGAATGCAGAGGTGTTTATCTTACGCTTCACGTACGCGTAAAGCACGGCCGAAAATGCTACCGTTACCGTGATCGCAGTTATCACGAGGTGTTCACTGAATGCCATGGCAATTTAGAGTGGTATTTACTCTTTATTAAATCTTCTTCTATTGCGCTATCTGCTTATCCACAACGCCATCAGGAATGATCTTTCCCATCATGGTAAAACTCTTTATCTTCTCTATGAACTTCTTCTTCGTTTTGCCCACCAAAGCATGTTCAAGCACATCCTCTATCGTCACCACCGGTGTTATCTTCACCTTATCCTTGTATCTCCCCTCGATGAGCACGTCATTCAGGTTTGACTGTGGGATCAATACTTCTTTTATGCCCGCCTGTGCTGCAGCCTCCACCTTCGGCGTTATTCCCCCTACTGGCAGAACCTCACCCCGCACGGACAGAGAACCGGTCATCGCCACACTCTGGTCCACGGGGATATTCTCCAAAGATGATATAACCGCAGTAGCAATAGAAATGCTGGCGGAATCGCCTTCTACTCCCTCATACGTGCCTACGAACTGGATATGAATGTCTTTGCGGGATATGTCCTTCCCGGTGAATTTCTTGAATACCGCAGAAACGTTTTGCACTGCTTCCTGTGCTATCTCCTGCAATCTACCGGTTGCTATTACCCGCCCTTCCTCTCTCGATTGTGCGGGTGTAACCTCTGCGATTATGGGCAGCATCACTCCGGAATCACCCACTACGGCAAGTCCGTTTACCTTGCCCACCTCAAACCCATCGGTCTTGAATAATTTATAGTCCTTCCTGTGCTCGAGATACTCGTCAGCCACTTGCTGCTCTACCGACCTCGCCATTGTTTTTGCATTTATCACATGCTCGCCCGTGGTATATTTTGCACCTTCAGCACGAGCAATATCCCCCGCGACACGCACCAATCCGCCAAGGTCCCGTAAAATGAGCGTAAGATGCCCCTTCCTGCCGGATCTTCTCATCGCTTCTCTCATTATCTCCTCCACGCCGCTTCTATCGAAATGGGGTATCTTTTTGTCCTTCCGCACCTCCTGAGAAACGAACCTGACAAGTTTCTTTCTGTTCTCCAGTGTATCGTCCATTGTATCTTTCATGTATAGCTCGTATCCGTAGCCTTTTATTCGAGAACGGAGAGCGGGATGCATACCTGCTACCGCATCCAGATTGCCCGCAGCAACCATAACGAAATCGCAAGGAACCGGATCGGTTTTCACCATAGCGCCTGCGCTTCTCTCAGACTGCCCAGTTATCGCATATTCCTTCTCTTGTAGCGCCGTAAGCAAGTTCTGCTGCGCTTCTATTCTCAGCGTGTTTATCTCATCTATGAAGAGAATGCCTTTATTCGCCTTGTGAATCGCACCCGCTTCTACCCTGTCATGTGCTGGTGTCTCCAATCCGCCGGACTGGTACGGGTCATGCCTCACATCGCCAAGCAAAGCGCCGGAATGCGCCCCTGTTGCATCTATGAATGGTGCTGTCTCACGTCCGGCATTCGTAACAAGCAACTTCGGCATCATCGCTTCCTCCTTCGGCATCATCCATCTAAACACTAAAAGAACAACCGCAGCGGCAATGATTGACCAGAAAATATACTCAAATCTATCTGTTTGCAGTGCATAAATCAAACCCATACCCATGATGAGGAAGAACGTGAACATGAAGAAAGCGTTTCGCATCTGAATGCGCTTTCTCACTTCTAACCGCTGTGCATCTACTATCTCTTTCCCTTTACCACGTGGAACAACCCGTATCTTTGGATTGTTCTTGTCTTCTGCATTGGGATACGCCAAGGTATCTTGTAGTTCCTCCTTTGGCAGTAATTCCGCCATACTACTTGCAAGCATTGACTTCCCGGTACCCGGCGTGCCGATCAGCATCACGTGTCGTCTCTGCGTAGCCGCCTTCTTTATCACTTCCACGCCGTGCTCCTGCCCTATTACCTGATCTATCAGCAACTTTGGAACTTCTATATCCTCCGTTATTTTAAACTCGATGCCTGCTAACAAATCATCTCCTACGTGCTCATCCTCAGTACTTTCCGCTTCCAATTCGGTCATATCCGCTCTCTTTTTAATTCGCGCTTCTCGTTAGGTTATTATATGTATCTTATTAGATAAATCAATTATCATTTAATTGCTCTTATTATATATACCTATACCACTTTTACTACTTCGTGGCTGTTGGTTATTTCTTAGGTTACGATCCCGTTCCCATCTCAAACACATCGTGTATTGCTTGCGCTGCCCTGTATGCATCTTCTTTCTTCACGACAAAAGAGATATTAAACTCTGAACTGCCCTGTGAAATCATTATCACGCTTATTCCTTCTTTGCCAAGAGCGGAAAAGACTTTGCCTGCAACCCCTGGTGCTCCTGCCATACCGGCTCCGACAACACCCATCGCACACACATCGCTATTGGAAGTAAAGTTGCGTATTACGGTGCCACCAGTATTTATGCTCTGTATCGCGCCAATAGCTCGTTCCAATTGCGCGCTGTCAATAACGAGAGAGAGGGTCATTTCGGATGAGCCCTGACTTATCATAATGATGTCTACGTTATTAGCGGCTAAGACGGAGAATACACGGGCCGCAACGTCCGATATACTTCTCACGCCAGTTCCCGCGATATTGATAATTGAAGTGTTCTCAATGAGCGTAATAGCTTTAGCGGCTTTTTTCGTCTTCTCCGCCTCTTTTCCAATGAGTGTGCCTTCGTCTTCCGGATTGTACACATTTTTCACTCGTATCGGTATCTCTTTCTTCATTACGGGCTCTATTGCCCTCGGATGAAGGACAGAAGCGCCGAAGTAGGATAATTCCATCGCCTCTATGTACGAAATATACGGTATCTTTCGTGCATTCTTTATTATCTTGGGATCGGCACTCATGATTCCCTCGGTCTCCTTCCAGAGCCATATCTCATCGGCGTCTATCGCGGTTCCGATTATGGTGGCGGTGTAGTCAGAGCCGCCTCGACCGAACGTTGTTATCGTCCCTTTCTTCGTTTCACCGATGAATCCCGCGACAACGGGTATTTTATTCTCCAATAAAGGCGTAATTCTCTCCCTTATCTCTCGCTCGGCACTCCCGGTTAATTGTGCGTTGCCATATTCCTCATTCGTTATTATTCCGGCTTCACCGCCCGTAAGATGCACCGCCTCCATTCCCGTTGATTGGAGCGAGCCCGCCAGAATGGGAGCTGCAAATCTTTCGCCAAAAGAGCCGATATAGTCCAGAGATCTTGGTGTCAATTCACCCAGAAGGCATATCCCGATTAGAGCTTTTTCCATTTCCGCTAATCGCTCGTTTATTTCCTCCTTTACTCTCTCCAACTCATTTATGTCGGTTATTGCCTCTGAAGCTGTTAACTCATGCTTCTTTCGTACTTCATCCACGAATTCTTTCGTCTTTTCCGTATTTCCTTCCTTTGCTACTCTATTCGCGGTCTCCAAGAGCGTGTCGGTGACCGTAGAAATTGCGGAGGTTACTACGACTATTTCGTTTTTGTTTCCCTCGTCTTTGAATCGCTTTATCAAATGTGCCACGGTCTTTATCTTTTCACCGTTTGCGACCGCTCTACCTCCGAATTTCATTACCACTCTCATTATCTTCTTACTTCCCCCTCTTCACCTTTAATCTTCGCCTCTTTCTCTTCTCGTCTATTATATTAACAGTTCCGAAAAGATTTATATGCGAGGATTTAAAAGTTACGTAAAGGTTGGTATAAATTAGTTTATAGTCCAACTTATGTGTGTGTAAAATAGCGAGGTAAGTATAAATAAAATGGCAGGACAATTGGGTGGAGTTCCGATATTGGTATTGCGGGAAGGTGGCGAAAGAGCAAGTGGGAGAGATGCACAGACTGCGAATATAAACGCAGCGAAAGCAGTTGCTGCCGCGATTCGTACAACTTTGGGGCCAAAGGGGATGGATAAAATGCTTGTGGATTCCCTTGGTGACGTGGTTATAACAAACGATGGTGTGACGATCCTCAAGGAGATGGACATAGAGAGTCCGGCAGCGAAGATGATGGTGGAAGTTGCGAAGACAGTGGACGCGGAAGCTGGGGACGGCACGACAACGTCTGTGGTTCTTGGTGGCGAACTGCTGAAGAAGGCAGAAGACCTCCTGGAGCAGGAATTGCACCCTGCGGTCATCGCATTGGGCTACCGACTTGCAGCGGAGCAAGCGATGAAGGTGCTGGATTCAATCGCAATAGATATTGCCGTAGAAGATGAGGACGAGCTGAAGAAAGTAGCAGAAACGGCAATAACGGGTAAGTCTGCGGAGGCTTCGCGTGAGTTCCTCGCCGAAATTGCGATAAAAGCGGTTAAAGCAATAACAGAAGAAGACTCGAAAGGCAAGAAAGTGGTTGACGTGGATAATATCAGTGTGGAGAAGAAAGTGGGCGGACGAATGAGCGATACGGAGTTGGTGCAGGGGCTGGCATTGGACAAGGAGGTCGTGCATCCCGGCATGCCGAGGAAGATAAAGAATGCGAAGATAGCGTTGATTAATGCTTCATTAGAGGTAAAGAAGACAGAGACGAGTGCGGAAGTAAAGATACGGACGTCAGATCAGCTCAAGAGCTTCCTTGCGGAAGAGGAGCGGATGATGCGGCGGCTCGCGGAGCGCATAAAGGAAAGCGGTGCGAATGTCGTGATATGCCAGAAAGGGATAGACGATGTCGTGCAGCATCATCTTGCGAAGGAAAGTATTATGGCGATACGAAGGGCGAAGAAGAGCGATATGGAGCGGTTGGAGAAAGCAACGGGCGGTAATATCGTTAGTACGGTGGAGGACATAACGGACAGTGATTTGGGGCACGCTGGCTTGGTCGAGGAGCGAAAGATCTCAGGGGATAAGATGCTGTTCATAGAGCAATGTAAGAACCCGCACGCAGTGTCCATTGTGGTACGAGGCGGAACAGAACATGTAGTAGATGAAGTTGAGCGATCGTTACATGATATGCTTCGTGTGGTAGGGAGCATAATAGAGGATGGCAAAGCGGTTGTAGGCGGTGGCGCAGTGGAGACGGAATTAGCATTGAAAATAAGGGACTATGGTGCGTCGCTCAAAGGAAGGGAGCAATTAGCGGTGGAGAAATTCGCAGAAGCGATGGAGATCATACCGCGGACATTGGCGGAGAATTCCGGACTCGATCCCATAGACAAGTTGGTCGCGTTGAAAGCGGCACATGAGCGTGGTGAGAAGAATGCGGGTTTGAACGTTTACACCGGAAAAATCGTTGATATGCGTGCGAATAACGTGATAGAGCCGCTAAGGACAAAGCGACAATCGGTGCGATCAGCAGCAGATGCCGCAATATTGATTCTCAAGATAGATGATGTGATTGCGTCGAAGAAAGGGGCGCCAGCACCTCCACCCGGAGCAGGTGGAATGCCACCGGGTGGAATGCCAGAAGGAATGTACTGAGATTGTAATTGTTGCTATTCTGGCTACGGGTTCAAACGTAGGAACGCCGAAGATAGAAAGAGAACGGATTTTCTGTTCTCTGATCTGTATTTTTTTCACCGCAACTATTCAATCTCTACTCTTCTTGCCTCTTTCTGAAACTTCACCGGATTAATTTTCTTCGTTTTTGATTTTCAAATGGGACGATGCGAAATGCCAGGCAAAAATTTAAAAGTTGGTATATATCGGCTCGATATAATCGCTATTTTTTACCTAAACTACTTAAATCTTGAATAAGGAATTCTTTTGGCTAAAATTGCGAATATAATTAATAAAATGCCCGAAAAACCCCCTACACATAAACCTTTTATATCGCCGGAAAAGAAATAACCTGTAATCGCATATATAAGTAAAAGAAGCCCTACGGCCATATAAAAGTTGCTCAGTCTATTCATGTTCTCGACTTCTTCTTCATCGATCGTGATTACATCAACTTGCTTAATGCCTTCAATTCTTGCATTAATTTCGGGATATTCCTTACCTACGCCTGAACAAAGAAAATCTATGGTAAACTCATCTTTTGGATTTAAAAGATTAAAATAACATTCTGTTAAGTTAGACTCTATGTTATATCTTAACTCTACGTTTATACCACGTGGTTTTATATCTGAGACTTTATGGTCTATTACCTTTAGATTTTCGCCAAAGTCGAATTCCAGAGTTTTGACGATTTGCTTCGACCTTATCGGAAGATTGCCCCTGTTTTTAACCGTAACTTTCATCATTGAAAGATTTTCTACCAAATCTTCAGCATAATATATCCTAATCTTATCTCTGACCTCCCCTCGTACATCGATGAGCGATAAAAAAGGATATTTTTACATGTTAGGTTCCTCTTTCGTTTCTGCAGATACATGACCATAATCCCAACGGCGGCTAAACATATGGTTAGGCTTCCCTCAAATGTATGTTCTATCATTGTTCATTTTCCATTAATTTTTACCAAAGTCGAATATTTGGAATTTAAAAACAAAGCTTGTAAATTGTTTTTTCTTCTCATAGTCTCATACTCTCTCGGCTTAATCTTATCTTCTCCGACCAATTTTCTAGAAAGTTAGTGTATGTAGGTAAACCTTAGCTTAATTTCAATTATGCGCAGTAAAGCAGAACAGTAGGGATTAAAAGAAAACTAAAAACATTCTTCTTATGGTCGATCAAAACCAAACGGGCTTAAAAATACCTCCCTCAAACTCGTTTTCAAAACACAGGCCCCATATACAGATCATCAATGTATATATCCACAAACGGCAGGCGTTTCGACAATTCAGTCCTTGCAGACCGTATTTCATTATGCCCTGTCTTGAACCACCCGATGCGTGTATCAAATCCGTAGTCGAGCGTGATCGAGCCTGTATACCCAATTGGTTTCCCATTTACGATCTCGGTACACCCCCTTCTCGAAGCTGCTCTTCACGCTATAACGGTATGTTCCACCAATATTTTTACCCCGATCCCGATCAATATGAGCCCGCCGATGATCTCTATTTTATTCTCGAAGAAGTGCCCGGATACGTTACCAACAAAAACGCCAATAAACGATAGCGTAAATGTTACGAGTCCAATTATTATTGCAGGAGTGACAATAGCCATCTTCAAAAATGACAAGCTCAGTCCAACTGCCAGAGCATCAATGCTTGTTGCAATTGCTAATACCAACAACACAGAGATATTCCGGGGGTCTATTTCTTTCTCGTTTGACCCTATTCTGATTGAGCTAAGAATCATTTTACAACCAATCAAACTCAGAAGCCCAAAGGCGATCCAATGGTCAATACCAGAAATCAACTCCCTCGCGCTGAGTCCTGCGATCCATCCTATTACTGGCATAAAAGCCTGAAACGAGCCAAAGAATAGCGCAATCGTTAAGGCGTTACTGATTCTCAGATCTTTTATCGTTAGCCCGCTTGTGATAGATACGGCCAAAGCATCCATTGCTAATCCGAATGCGATAAGTAAAATGGTAATCATATATCTCGTATCTCTCTTTTGTGGTGCTCGTTTATGTGCTTAACGGTTTGTGTTTCTGCGTGCGAAGTTGCGAAGTTGCGAAGCAACCGAGGAATATCATTTGGTGCTCACAACTTCACTATTCTTGTCCAGGGTATTCTTCAGGATTCTCCTCAAATGCCTTCTTGCATCCGGGGGCACGGAAGTAATATATTCTCCCTTTATAGAATTAATAAGCGAGCAGGGATGGAGATAGATACCAGAAAACAAGAAGAGGGCAAGGATCAAAGGACGATTGTAAACTCTTTTTATATAGCGATCAAAAGTTTTGGGACAACACTCCCTATGTTGCTCGGCGTTATCTTGTTGTTGGGTCTTTTCAGCGTGTTCGTAACAAGCGAGATGATTTCTTCCGTGTTTACCGGTGAATTGTTACGCGATACGGTAATTGGATCACTCATTGGCAGTATCTCAGCCGGTAATCCTATTATCAGCTACATAATCGGAGGAGAACTTCTAAAAGAGCAGGTGAGTCTCTTTGCGGTAGCAGCATTCATCGTGGCGTGGGTTACCGTTGGCGTTCTTCAATTCCCGGCCGAAGCCGCGATTCTCGGAAAACGATTTGCCATCGCTCGAAATATACTCGGTTTCATCCTCGCTATCGTGGTTTCGATAGCTACGGTTACGACGTTAACGTTAATGGCGATCCCATGAAAGAGAAAAGAGCCACAGAGAATGGAATAAAGAAAAAAGGGGAAGGCTACTACTATGGGTTGTACTTCTTAGGCGCGGTGATCGGTCTCTATATCGTTCTTTATCTGCTCGAACCAGACAGCATACAGAAAGCGCTCGAAGCAAGTGGCACTGTGCTCATTCAGATAGTTCCCGTACTGTTTCTGATATTAATTCTTATGGGTATAGTGAATTATTGTGTCAAACCAAAAACGGTGTCGAAGTACGTTGGTAAAGGCTCGGGCATCAAAGGATGGTTCTTAGCCGTATCTACGGGGATGCTGAGTCACGGCCCTATTTATATCTGGTATCCGTTATTGAAAGATCTTCGGGATCAAGGTATGCGCAGCGGTTTAGTTGCCGTTTTCCTGTACAATCGAGCGATAAAAATTCCGCTACTGCCGTTAATGGTTTATTACTTCGGGATGGCGTTTGTGGTACTGCTGCTCATTTACATGATTATCGCTTCTATTGTCGAGGGTAAAGTCATTGAAATGATAGAGCGATGAACTTTTCAAGACTTTAGTTAGTCTACTTCAACGGCAAAAGAGCAGCACCTATCTCCATTTGCGATACAGCTCTTTTGCTCGACACGTGCATTGAGCAAACTACTGATGAAGCTCCGATTAAACTCACACATGATCTCACCGAACTCCATTGCGATCTCATAAACGAGACAATTGTATTCTTTTATTAATATGTGGCCCTCCTCTCGCTCCATCTCTGCGAATCCCCCCAGTTCGCTCAATATTTCCACGACCGACTCCACATCTCCGTCGTTCCTCATTCTTCCTTTGTAATGCGATGCTTGTTCAGTTCCCAATCGCCCCATCAACGCTCTCACCGCTTCTGGCCCTTCCCTATCTATTATGTCCTTGATAATCCACTTAAAAAAGTCGGAATAAGCATTAGGGAATAGTTTTTCAGCTTTTTCGGTGAGCAAATAAAAGACTTTCGGTCTCCCCAATTTTTCCTTCACTGATGTTCTTGTTATCAGACCATCCCGCTCCAAAATAGACAGATGCTGCCTCGTCGCAGTCGGCGAAATTCCCAATTGTGAACACAATTCGTCAACAGAAGAATTCTTCCGCTTCAAAGTGTCGAGAATATCAGATCTCGGATCTGCCACATGCATGATTAGGTAAAAAGCGGAGGGGTATATAAATTTTTCCATTTTAGATAATTAAAAGTTTTTATAGTTATAAAAGTAAAAACATAATGTAGTGTAAATACTACAAAAAGTTTAGGAGGTGAAAAAATGAAAAGCGGAAGAAGAAGAAGAAAATTTTTGATGGTTTTGCCATTCGCGATTCTGTTTATGGCGTGCGTAAGTGTCGGATGCGTAAGTGGAGCGACACCGCCTGAAGAGGCATGGAACACGACCTTCGGCGGTCCTGACCGTGATGTGGCACGGTCTGTTCAGCAAACTGCAGATGGCGGCTATATTCTCGCAGGAGGCACGTACTCCTTCGAAACTGGTAGGAGCGATGCACGGATTGTAAAAACCGATTCAGTAGGAAAGGAGCTATGGAACAAAACCTTTGGCGGTGCCAACCATGATTGGGCAATTTCAGTCCAGCAGACGGTAGACGGTGGCTATATTCTCGCAGGAGGGACGGACTCCTACGGTGCTGGTAGGAGTGATGCGTGGTTGATAAAAACCGATTCAATGGGAAACGAGCTATGGAACAAAACCTTTGGTGGAACTGGTGGAGATTGGGCAATTTCAATTCAGCATACTACGGACGGTGGGTACATCCTCGCAGGCTATACGCGGTCATATGGTGCGGGTAGTAGTGATATGTGGTTGTTGAAGACCGATTCCAAGGGCAGAGAGCAATGGAACAAGACCTTCGGTGGTACTGGTAGTGATGTAGCATTCTCTGTTCAGCATACCACGGACGGCGGCTACATCATTGCAGGATATACGCGGTCGTATGTTGCGGGTTATGGCAGTGATATGTGGCTGGTGAAGACCGATTCCAAGGGCAGAGAGCAATGGAACAAGACCTTCGGAGGTGCGGGCTTGGATGGAGCAAGTTATGTCCAGCAGACTACAGACGGTGGCTACATCATTGCAGGAGATCTGGAGCCGTACGGTGTTAATAGTAAGCCGGATGCCTGGCTGGTAAAAACCGATTCTGCGGGAAACGAACAATGGAACATGACCTTTGGAGGTCCTGATTGGGATCGTGCAAGTTCTGCACAGCAGACAGCAGATGGAGGGTACATAGTAGCGGGAGAGACGGAGTCGTACGTTGTTGATACTGCTGATGCTTGGCTATTGAAAACCGATTCAAGTGGAACCGCTCTCTGGAACAAGACCTTCGGCGGTACGAACTTGGACGGAGTAAATGCAGTCCAGCAGACAGCAGATGGCGGCTACATCATTGCAGGAAGCACGGAATCGTACGATGCTAGTGATCGTGACTTTTGGTTGGTAAAGGTAAACGAAGAGCTAAAAGAATCTCCAATAGAGCTAGCAAAACCTCCGATTGAACCGAGAGCACCCATATCAACAGCATCTCTAATTGAACTAAAGGCATCTCCGGTTGAATCAAGAGAATACCAAACCCAAATCCCAGGATTTAAAATCATGGGGGTGCTGCTCGGTTTGATAATGAGTGCCGTTCTCGTGACGTTGAGAAAAAAGAATGAAAAATAGACTAATAAGGGGATAAAAGATCCCCTTTTCTTTTTTTATATTTATAAAAGCGCTTTAGGATACCTTCGTGTCTGCAAATTAAAATTAGATGGTCTTACAGGACAGAAACAGTCTCTCGCAGCCTGTTCTGGGTCGGATTGTCGTTTAACTTTTCTTCACAAACAAACGAGTGCCTAACGCTATACCACGTCCACCGCTACTATTCGTTCACCAGCCTTCACCTTCATTAACCGTACACCCTGCGTGTTCCTACCTTGAACGGGAATTTTTTTCACCGCAGTCTTGGTCACCATATTATCAGACGTAGCAATCATCAATTCGTCATCCTTCTTTACTTGCTTGATACACACTACGTTTCCGTTTCGCTCTGCACCTCGAATGCTAATCACGCCTTTGCCACCCCGGTGTGTTTCGCGATAAGCATCCAGTTTCGTTCTTTTTCCATAACCTTTCTCCGTTATCGTAACAAGTCTTGAATCACTCAAACTCAAGTCCACAGCCTCTATACTTGCTATCTCATCGCCAGGGTCCAATCTCATCCCCCGTACTCCAGATGCGTATCTGCCCATCTCCCGCAATTCATCTTCCTGGAACAAGATCGCCTTGCCTTTCTTAGAACTCAGGATTATACCCGTTTGCTCGCCACCGGATATTAGCGCCACATCGGCTAACACGTCGTCTTTGCGTCGGTCAACCCGAACGGCGACGATTCCCGTAACGCGTATCGACTTCAGATTCGCGAGTGCGCTTCTCTTTACCACGCCTCGTTTTGTAGCAAAAACGATAAACGCGTTTTCTATAGCACTATCCACCTCTTCTGGTATAGCAACAGCAGATACGATTTTCTCTTTCTCTTCTATGACCGCGCTCAGCCCGTGAAGGTTCACCAGCGGCTTCCCCTTCGCATGTCGGCTCGTTGGGAGGATTTCATAGGTCTTCACCTGGTATGCCCTGCCATATTCGGTAAGTAGAATCAGACGTTCCCGCGTAGACGCACGTATGAAATTAACGATAAAATCGTCTTCTCTCTTATCTATCACGGCTATTCCCTTTCCACCTCGCTGCTGCCGTTTAAAAATATCCGCTGATAATCGCTTCACATAATCGCGCTGTGTTAAAAATAGGATTACTTCCTCCTCTTCTATAAAATCACGCTCGCTTAACGCCACCATCTCCTCTATATCTGTCCTTCTCGCATCGCCGTACTTATCCTTCAGCTCTATTAGTTCTTCTTTAATAACGCCGAATATGCGAGCTTCACTTGCCAGTACCTCCTTTAACCACGCTATTTTTCGCTCCAGCTCAGCCCGTTCGGTTTCTATCTTGTCACGCTCCAGGGCACTCAATCGCGAGAGCCGCATATCCAGTATCTCTTTCGCTTGCGCCTCACTCAACTCAAATTGCGCGATCAGTGCGGCTTGCGCGGCTTTACTATCGCTCGACGCTTTTATTAGTTTTATCACCTCGTCAATATGCGAAATCGCGATGATCAAGCCTTCTAAAATGTGTCTCCGTTTCTCCGCACGCTCCAATTCGTAGTGCAGCCTGCGGATTGTTACCTCTTTACGATGCTTTATGTAGCATTCGATGAGCTCCTTGAGCGTTAATACGCGCGGTTCGCCATCCACGAGCGCGAGATTGATCACACCAAACGTAGTCTCCAATTGCGTGTGCTTATAAAGCCGGTTTAAAATGATGAGGGCATTAGCGCCCGTTTTCAATGTTATGACAATCCGCATACCTTTGCGGTCTGATTCGTCCCGTAACCCCGTAATGCTGTCTACCTTATATCTCCTGACGAACTCCGCGATCTCTTCTACCAGTTTGCTTTTGTTTACCTGGTAAGGAATCTCCTTTATGATTATGCTCTCTCTTTTACTTTTGGCCTTTTGTTCGAACTCTGCCTTTGCTCGCAGCTTTATGCTGCCTCTACCGGTCTCATACGCCCGTTTTATACCTTCGTAGCCAGAAATGATCCCGCCCGTGGGGAAATCAGGAGCTTGTATTATGCCCATCAACTCGCCAATACTCACGTCTGGCTCGTCTATCACTCTTATTATACCGTCAACCACTTCTGCTAAGTTGTGTGGCGGCATATTCGTAGCCATACCAACCGCAATACCAGAAGAGCCGTTTATCAAGAGGTTAGGTAGCTTTGCGGGTAATATCTGCGGCTCTTTCAGTGTATTATCGAAATTGGGAGTCCAGGCGACGGTATCCTTATCGAGGTCAAGCAGCAGCTCCTCAGCTATTTTTGACAGCCTCGCTTCGGTGTATCGCATTGCAGCCGCGGAATCTCCGTCTACGCTGCCGAAATTACCCTGACCATCTACTAACGGGTATCGGTAAGAGAAATCCTGCGCCATTCTCACCATTGTGTCGTAAATGGCAACGTCACCGTGAGGATGGTATTTACCCATGACGTCGCCGACTATCCTCGCGGATTTCTTGTGCGGTCGGTTATGTGCGACACCAAGCTCATGCATGCCGTATAATATACGACGATGCACGGGTTTCAGACCGTCACGAGCGTCAGGAAGAGCCCTTCCTACAATCACGCTCATTGCGTAGTCTATATACGAGCGCTTCATCTCGTCCTCAACGCTGACCTCTATGATTCGCTCACGTTCTTCAGCCGGCTCCTCGTTTAATTCACGCTCGTTTTCGTTCATAGTTTCATATCCAGGAATCAGAATTATAGTATAGAATTGAACGTAATAAAATGTGTTTTTCCTCATTAAAGTAGTTTCAGAAAAATGCGTTCGTTGCTGTTTTGATTTGATGAAATGGCGGATAAACGAGAACTGATAACCGGGCGTTAGAGACGAAAACCGCAGCCTGTAAACTTTTATATTGGATAAGGACGATAGTATTTATTAGATATAAGTGATTTGGTGCGGAGGCTAAAAAATGGCTAAAACGATAGGTATAGATGTTGGAACGAGCAATTCGGCTGCGGCTGCATTGATAGGAGGAAAAGCCACGATTATACCAAGTGCTGAAGGGACGAGTCTTGGCGGTAAGGCTTTTCCTTCCTATGTAGCGTTTACTAAGGACGGACAGAGGCTGGTTGGAGAACCTGCAAAGAGACAGGTGGTGTCCAATCCGGAAGGCACGATTACGGCAATTAAACGGAAGATGGGGACCGATTACAAGGTGAAGGTTCACGGCAAGGAGTACACGCCGCAGCAGATAACTGCATTCATACTTCAGAAGATAAAAGCAGATGCAGAAGCGTTTTTAGGCGATAAAGTTGACAAGGCGGTCTTGACAGTGCCGGCATACTTCAACGATAATCAGAGGACTGCAACGAAGGATGCAGGTGCGATTGCAGGCTTAGAAGTGGTCAGAATAATAAACGAACCTACCGCTGCAGCACTTGCTTATGGAATCGACAAGACGGAGAAAGAGCAGAAGATACTGGTATTCGATTTCGGCGGCGGCACGCTGGACGTAACGATAATGGAGTTCAGCGAGGGCGTATTCGAGGTTATATCTACGAGTGGGGACACGCAACTGGGCGGCACGGACATGGATACGGCAATCGTTGATTACGTAGCGGAGCAATTCAAGAAGGAATCGGGGATAGACGTGCGGAATGATAAGATGGCGTTGCAGAGGTTACGGGAGGCGAGTGAGAAAGCGAAGATCGAGCTTTCTAACGTGCTTGAGACCGATATAAATCTGCCGTTCATTACTGCGGATGCCTCGGGCCCGAAGCATCTCGTGATGAAGCTAACGAGGGCGAAACTGGAGGAACTCGTGCGACCAATCGTAGAGAAATGTAAAGGCTCGGTAGAGCAGGTATTAAAGGATGCTAAACTCACACCGAAAGACATCAACAAAATAATATTCGTCGGTGGACCGACGAGGATGCCGATCGTCCAGAAATTCGTCGAGGATTACGTGGGTGCGCAAGGAGAGCGCGGCGTGGATCCGATGGAATGTGTGGCAATGGGCGCGGCGATACAGGCGGGCGTATTAACCGGTGAAGTCAAGGACGTGGTGCTGCTGGACGTTACGCCGCTTTCACTGGGCATTGAGACTTTAGGCGGCGTTTTTACAAAATTAATCGAGCGGAATACCACGATTCCTACGAAGAAGAGCGAGATATTTTCGACTGCAGCCGATAATCAAACGAGTGTTGAGATCAACGTTCTACAAGGTGAGCGAGAATTTGCGAGGGATAACACCAGCCTGGGGCGATTCCATCTGATGGGTATCCCGCCAGCGCAGCGGGGCGTGCCTCAAATTGAAGTGACTTTCGATCTCGATTCCAACGGTATATTGAACGTCACCGCGAAGGACCTGGGCACGGGCAAGCAGCAGGCGATTACTATCACTGCGTCAACCAAGCTCTCGCAAAGTGAGATAGATAAGATGATGGAGGATGCAAAGCGATTTGAAGAGGACGATAAGAGGCGACGTGAGATTGTGGAAACGAAGAATCAGGCAGAGAGTCTTATTTATACCACCGAAAGGTCTATCACGGATTTGGCGGATAAGGTCACGAGTGACGAACGAACGAAGATCACGGCGATCGTAGAGCGACTCAAGGAGACGGTAAAGAGCGAGGATGTTACGAAAATGAAGGCTGAGATGGAAGAGCTGACACATGCATTCCATGACATCTCGATGCGTGCCTATCAGCAAGCGGGCGCGCAGTATCAGCAGCAACAGCAACAAGCAGGTGGTCCGCAGGAAGAACCGAAGCAAGGTCCCGTAGATGCGGAATATAAGGTGATGGACGAGGAGGAATAAAGGATCATACAGTCAGGATGAAGATGCACGATCCATGATGCATGATCCAAGATACAAGTACAACAATGGCTATTCCTTTTTCAACGGGGGTTTTCTAAGCGATGCACTCCTATCCAGGGAACAATCGTACAAACACTTGAGACCGCGGTAGAGATCGTGAAACAGAATGCCAAAGAAGAATTATTACGAGATACTGGGCGTTAGTAAAGGCGCTAAAGAGGCGGAGATAAAGAAAGCATATCGGAGATTGGCGAAGCAGTACCACCCGGATATTTATAAAGGGGACAAGAAAGAGGCGGAAGAGAAGTTCAAGGAGATTTCCGAGGCGTACGAAGTGCTGGTTGACAAGGACAAGCGTGCGAAGTACGACCAGATCGGTGAACGGGTAGTGGATGAAACGTTCGGTCCGGAAGGTTTTAAATGGACTGACTTCTCGCATTACCGGGACGTTGAAGACATCTTTGGGAGTGCGATATTCGACTCGTTCTTCGGCTCGGCAGCCAGTCCGGGCTTTGCGAGTCGAGGGGGAATATTCGACACCCTCTTTGGAGCACGGGAGGGTATAGAAAAGCCGGTTCGAGGTGCTGATGTTCGGTTGCAGTTGGACATTACGCTTGAAGAGGCTGCGCGTGGTGTGGAGAAGCGGATTGAAGTCCCGATGTCTCGCGTATGTAAGGCGTGCGGTGGCACGGGCTCGCGTTCCGGGAAATCGAGCGTCTGCCCTACTTGCAGAGGTGCTGGTCAGGTAAGAACCATGCAAACACGTGGTGGTGCTCGCATAATGCAAACCGCGGTCTGCCCGCAATGTCACGGCACGGGAAGAGCTACTGTTAACCTCTGCAGCGTCTGCGGAGGACGAGGCAGGGTATCAAAGCGAACTAAGATCGCACTAAAGATTAAGAAAGGGGTTCCTACCGGCTATGAAATAAAGATTCCAAAAGCAGGGAGACCGCCGGAATCCGTGATTGGTGGAGAACCGGGAGATCTGCATGTGGTAATAAACGTGTTACCACATCGAATATTCGAACGGCGTGGCGATGATCTTTTTATGACTGTGCCGGTAAGCTTCGCTCAGGCAGCTTTAGGCGGCGAAGCGGCGGTAACGACAATAGAGGGTAAGCAGGTGAAGGTAAAAATCCCGGCGGAGACGCAGACGCACACCAAGTTCCGGTTGAAAGGGCTGGGAATGCCTCGATTCGCGGGTGGCAAAGG
>DAOUYX010000080.1 GCA_030665925.1 Methanosarcinales archaeon
TCCACGTATAACTGATACTTTCCCCGCTTCTCGTACACGCTTATATGTCCCCGGACTATCACACTCATCCCATCTTCAGGACTGAACTTCAGTCCTCGGTTCTGTTCCCGGAACATCACGCACGGCAACTCTGAAAGTTCATCCTTGAGCGTGAAGTATAAATGACCGGAAGTCGGCTGGCTGAGATTGGAAAGCTCCCCCTTAATATAAATGTCGCTCAGCACTTCATCCTCGTCCAATCTCAGCCTTATGTATCTCGTGACCTCCTGGACGCTGTATATGCGTGGTGTTTCTTTCTCTTCTATCCCCTTTTCTTCTTTTTCTTCGATTCTTCCTATCTCTATTCCGCTATCGCTTTCGCGTTCGACACCGCACCTTTCTTCTTCTACTACATCCTTTTGCGAATGCAGGAAATCCATTAAGGTAATTCCTTTTCTGGGCTTCTCCATTTCTCTAAAGTTAATTTATATGGAATATACCCTCGTTACTATATAACCTTCCTGTAGGTGGAACTCATAACGGGAAGATAAAACACACCCAAAACCGTTTAAAAAACGCAAATAAGGAATCCTGCATCACTAAAACGCCCATGCAGGAGAGCGTTACGATTATCCCTGCGATTATCACACCTGCGAGAACAGCAGGAAATGCATATCGGCAGCGAATGCCAAAGACGAAAGCAACTGCGCAGGCTGTCCATGCTCCTGTCACAGGAAGAGGAATCGCAACGAAAGGTATGAGTCCTAAGGCGCCGTATTTCTCTATCCTGTTGTTATAACGCCGTGTTCTCTCGAAGAGCCAGGTAAAGAAGCTGTCGAAGATGCTGTACCTTCTCAACCAGTTTGAAACAGGATCAAGAAAAAGAAGCAACGGTGCTACAGGCAACATATTCCCAATTACAGAGAGAAAAAAAGCTTGTGTCGCATCCATATCATAAATGCCAATTGCAAATGGTATGGAAGCACGGAGCTCGCCAAAAGGAATCATCGCCATCAATATCACTTGGATGCTTTCCAAAACCATCGCAAAACTGATAGGCATAATCCTTTGTTATGCACTCCATATTTATAAATTAATTTAATAGAGAAGAAGATTGATTAAGGGAGTAGGAGAAGAGAAGGAAAGAGCGGGAAATGAAATTCGACCCAAAACAGATAAGGGAAGATACAAGCAAGGATTTTGAAGCTGCATGGATAAGTGGAACAAAATACGCAAGTGAGAGGGGATTTAATGAGGGTTATCCGCGGTCTCTGCTACATTTACGATGTGGCAAGCCGCATCCCGTGTTTGAAACGATCCAGAAGCTAAGAGAGTCGTATCTCCGGCTCGGCTTTGAGGAAGCTATGAATCCGGTGATAATAGAAGCGGAGGACGTGAAGAAGCAATTTGGCAAAGAAGCGCTTGCAGTCTTAGATCGCTGTTATTATCTTGCGGGACTGCCTCGTCCGGACATCGGCATCTCAGAGGAACGGGTACGACAGATGAACTCGTACTTTGGGAAAGACTTATCGAACGAGGAAATAGAAGAACTCAGGAATACCTTGCACCGGTATAAAAAGGGCGAGGTGGGTGGCGATGATCTGGTATACGAAGTGGCACATAGTCTGAATGTAGCGGATATGGAAGTAACGAAAGTGCTTGATACTGTTTTCCCTGAGTTGAAAAACATCGCTCCGATCTCTTCCAGTGCAACGTTACGAAGTCACATGACCTCCGGCTGGTTCTTAACGCTTGCGGAATTCTGGAATAAGAAGCCATTGCCGATAAAACTCTTCTCTGTGGATAGATGCTTCAGAAGAGAGCAGCGCGAGGATGAAATACGACTTCGGAGTTACCATTCTGCATCGTGCGTCCTATGCAACGAAGACGGTGAAGTGAGCGTAGACGATGGTAAAGACGTTGCCACCGGGCTGCTTTCGCAATTCGGATTCGAAAAGATAAAATTCAGAAGGGACGAGAAGCGCTCGAAATATTACATGCCGGACACGCAGACGGAAGTCTTCTACTATCATCCACACATTGGCTGGGTGGAGCTGGCTACTTTTGGTATTTATTCCCCCACGGCATTGGCGCAGTACGACATTCCGTATCCCGTAATGAACCTGGGGCTGGGTGTGGAGCGATTAGCGATGATCGTACATGAGGCGGATGACGTGCGCGCGTTGGTATTCCCACAATTTTACGCGCCCTTAGAATTGAGCGATAGGGAATTAGCAGGGATGATAAGCATGGAAAAGACGCCATGCACGCCAGAAGGTGCGGAAATAGCTAAAGACATTGTGCGCGTATGTGAGGCTAACGGCAGTGCGGAATCGCCGTGCGAGTTCATCGCTTACACTGGCGCTCTCTTTGAGAAGAAGGTTGAAGTTCGGGTGATAGAGCCAGAGGAGAATACGCGTTTGTGCGGTCCCGCTTGCCTGAATGAGATAGTTGTGCAGGAAGGCGCTATATTGGGGCTACCGAAGAGCAAGAAATGGGAAAAGGCGTTTGAAGAGGGCGTGCCAACAAACATACGGTTCTTAGATGCTTTTGCCGCTCTTGCCGCTTATACAATTGAGGAATCCGCCAAAACAGGAGACATAGACAAAAAAGACGTTGAAGTAAAGGTAAAAATCGTAAGAAGCGGCGCTGATATAAATCTAAAGATAGACGACGTGGCGATGCGTTATATCACTTCGGCAAAGAAGAAAATAGACATAAGAGGTCCGGTTTTTCTCACCGTGGTGGGTAAAAAGGTTTGAGTTTTGAAGTAGTCTGCATACTCAAAAGATCATGGCTATGGTAGGGTGTCTTCTGGAGTTGGATGGTGGATTGTGTATGCCATTGGCCATTGCTACGTGAAAGAATAAGTTTCTTTGATCAAACTTTCTTTTTAAAAGAAAGTTTGTTACATGACCTTTCTCATCATTATCGCACCTTCTCCGTCCTGATAATAGAAGGGAATGTACCCGATCTCCATAAATCCCATACTCCTGTATAATCTCTGTGCTACGTGATTGCTTACCCGCACCTCTAACCGCGCAAACCCTATTTTCCTTTTTCGCAATATGTTAAAAGCCGCTTTTAATAACGTCCTTCCAACGCCTCTACCTCTATACCGTGAATCAACGGCAATTGCAAATACGCGACCGTCTCCTTCCGGCGTTAATACAAGAACTACGAAACCTATTACCTTACCTCCGTTCTCGGCGACTAAGAAACCCTCCGGCCATTCATCATATAATTCCTGATACAATACTGCATCGCCATCTAAGAATGATTCCGCCTCTATTTCCATTACTCTTCTGATATCAGGCGGTTTAAAAATCCTCAATTTTATTGTTAATCCTTTCGCCGTGCTAACCACAACTTCCATTTTCTACTGCTGCCCTTCCATCTCTTTTTTAACCGTGTATTCAATTATGAGCTTAGCCATCCTCTCCATCAGCTCCTCGCTTAGCAGATCATACTCGCTGCTTCCTCTGTTCGTCCTCGCCCGTTCACGCCACTTCTCTATTACCTCACTTTGGCGTTGCTCGTCAATGATTGGCACTTTCAGTCGTAGTTTCTCATTTCTTGTCTCGTTCGCATAGTACATCCTCTTTGAAAGTAAATCTGCAATAGCATCGTCTATTTCATCTATCCTCTTCCGTATCTCCTCCAGTTCCGCTTCACTCGAAGGCATTTTATTGTTTTATATCATAAAGAAAGAGGTAGATAAAGTAAGAAAAGAGCATGATGTCCATGCAAGAAAAAGATAACGAAAGCGAAGCTGAACAAAAGCCTCCGGATAGCTCCGGCTTGATCGTAATAAGAATAAAACGCCTGCATATCGGCATGAGTAAGGGTGAAGGAGAGGCTTTCTGGCATAAGAGAGGGGGTAGAGATAGATATAGGGGGAGGTATGAGAATGCGAATACAAATCCCGGAATTGCGAACGAAAGCCTTGAGTGCTTCTCTCAGTCGTGTCTCTTCCTTTTTTCACAACTTCTCAGATTTGTTTAGGCAAGCTCCCTTCTCACTATTATTCTGTTCTTTCACCGGTCTTTTGGCGGGAATTGGATTGAGTTTGATGACCGGCATGCTACAAGCGCTTCCCGGTCTTATGATCCTTATTCCACCTGCAATTGCCATGCGAGGTAATATTTACAGTGCGCTCGTCTCGCGATTGGGAACGTCCATGCACCTCGGTCTTTTCTCCACAACTCTGAAACGGGGCGGCGTACTGTACCAAAATGCATCTGCATCCTTGTCGCTAACGCTCATTCTTTCCGTTATCCTCGGCTTCTTAGCAAAAATAGCAGCACACGCGTTTGGAATGCCGAATATCGAGTATCTCTCCCTTCATGGATTTATTCTCATCTCAGTAGTTGGCGGATTGATCTCCGGAACCATTCTGCTCGTTATCGCACTGCTTGTCTCTATTATCGGTTACCATAGAAATTGGGATTTGGACAATGTTTCCTCGCCGATAATAACCTCCGCCGGCGACATGATAACCATACCTTCGTTGCTCGTTGCTGCTCTTTTATTGATAAAGTTGGAGGTGTTCAGTAACCGGTGGATTTTTGGCGGTTGGTTATCTCCGATCACTCTGTTGTCCATGTTATTTATCGTCGCAGCGTTTTTCTGTGCCATAAAAGGTCTGAAGTCAAACGATGCAGCGGTACGGCGTATTCTTGTAGAAAGCATCCCCATGCTTTTCATCTGCGGTGTACTTGGCACTATCGCGGGAATATCACTGAATATGGAGTTGGAGAGTTTAATCGCTCTGCCAGCCATTTTAGTACTCATCCCGCCATTTTTGGGGGAAAGCAATGCGTTAGGCGGCATATTAAGTGCGCGTCTCTCCTCCATGCTTCACATCGGAACGGTGGAGCCAAAGCCCGTTCCCGATAAACTCGTCTCCGCGAATTTCGCCGTGATTTACATCTTTTCCGTATTCTTATTTTTATTCGTTGGTCTACTATCATACGTTGCGAGTATCTATCTTGGAATCCCCACGCCAGATGTAGGTAAAATGCTCACGATCTCACTTTTAGGCGGTATTTTATGTACAACGTTTCTCAACTTCGCTTCCTACTACATCGCAATTTTATCTTTTAGATTTGGCATGGATCCCGATAACGATACGATACCACTAATAACCAGCTTAACGGATGTGGTAGGCGTATTATGCCTTTTGTTTGTGATATTCATAATTCAACTCTTTTAGATTAGAAAAAACGTTTACAAAACTTTTAAACCTTTTCTTTTCTATTTCTTTGGTAAAGCATTCTTTTTAAAAGAAAGTTTGAATGATTGTCGGAATAGACGATACGGATTCGAAAAAAGGAATGTGCACCACCTATCTCTGTGCAGTTTTAGTTGACGAACTAAAGGGATACGGAGACGTTTCAACTCCGCGATTGGTACGATTGAATCCGTGCATCCCGTTTAAAACACGAGGGAACGGCGCAGTATCCTTCGAGATAAATGTAACCCAAGGAAAAGAGGAGACCGTGAAAGAAGTGGTCAAAGCTATAGTGAGTGAACTCTCGGAGGTGCAGGAGGAGGAAACAAACCCAGGCGTTGTTTTTATTGATGATATCGCTTTACGTGCGGTGAAAGGAGGAGGTAGTGACGAGATGAACATGCATAGGCTAAAGAACTTTTACGAAACTGCGGTGAGAGACGTGCTGGAGATAGAGCATGCTTATGAAATCATTTCCGAATTGCAGTTCGATCACTTCGGCTTGAAGAAGAAGAGAGGGGTAATAGGCGCTTTAGCCGCTGCTTCGTTTCTATTAGTGCAAAAACGCGAGCCTGCGTATTACGATTTCACGTACGAGCTGATAGCGTATCGGCGAAAAGAACGATGGGGAACGTCACGCGTTATAGAGGAAGCGAGTGTGTGGAATGCTGATGAAGCTACGTATCCCGTAACCTGGGATACAGTAGATCTGGCGAATAAGAAACTGGTTCTTGCACCACATTCCCCTTGTCCTGTCCTCTTTGGGATACGCGGGGACCGCGTAGACGCACTATACAAAGCATACCAGCTCATACGTGCAGAGCCTACGGAACGTGAAATGCTGTTCGTAACGAATCAAGGTACGGATTCACACTTGATTACCCGTGAAGAAGCTAAGGGCACGGTGCACGACCACCACTCTTACATTTTGGATGGCGTGGTGGAGTCCAATCCGCGAACGATAGAAGGCGGGCATGTGGTAGTTGCGCTCTCGCTCTCTCAAAACGCAGAGGAGCATATCGAGTGCATGGCATACGAGCCGACGAAAAGCTTTCGCGACATTATCCGACAGTTACGGATTGGTGATGAAGTTACGGTCTATGGATCGTTCAAGAACCGGACAATAAATCTCGAGAAGATAGAGCTGTGGAAATTGAACGTGGAGGCGCTAAGGAATCCGAAATGCGATAAATGCGGCAAGCGCATGGAATCCGCAGGTAGATCGCAGGGCTATCGTTGCAAGCGGTGCAAGACGTATTGCAGCGAAAAGGAGGTTCAGATTGTGAATAGAGGGATAAAAGAAGGTTTATATGAAGTTCCACCTGTTGCGCGAAGGCATATATCTAAACCATTGATCCGCATGTGTAAGCAGGAGGGAATCGGGAATATTCATCCAAGCAGATAAATGAGCTTTTCACCTGCAAGCAAAAGCTCATAAAGCCCCAACCGCGCCACACCCGATTGAAATCGGGTGCATCCCCGTTTAAACCTCCTATCATCATAACAACTCAACAAATTCATCAACAGTTAAACCAGCAAGTTTGATAAGCTTTCTGAGTGTGCCCCTATCAAGTTCTTTGTGTCTTGGAACGGAAAGAGTAACCTCGGAGCCGGGTTTTACCATTATGGTATGACCGGTTTGCCTTGCCACGAACCATCCAGCTTTATTAAAAGCCTTAACCGCTTCCACACCAGATATTCTTGGTAGTTTTGCCATCAGACAGCTACTTCCATTAGCATCTCTTTGCCTTTTATTTCAATCCTTTCATTCAGGACGTCTAAACATCCCTGAATTGCATCCTTTATATTC
>DAOUYX010000151.1 GCA_030665925.1 Methanosarcinales archaeon
TTGATTCTTTCATAAAACCTTTCCTTAGAAAGAAAAGGGTTATCAAAAGAAAAAACTTCCTGTGGGAAAGACAGTTTGATCAAAGAAAAATATTTTTTGGGAAGAAAAGGTTTATCAGAGAGAATAAAAGATAAAAAAATATTGACCAAAAAATTTATATTAGATGAGAGAGAATAAGTTAAGCGAGAGGGTGTATAAGATGGGAGAAGTGGTTATGACAGCTAAAGTATCTGTCTCTAAAGAACAGATTGTTCAGGAAATAAAAGATGTGCCTGAAGAATATTTGCCCAATCTACTTCAGATTGTTCGATTGTTCCGCGAGAGCGTAGCATTAAAGCCCGCTGAAGCAAGTTTCCGTAAAGGTTGGGAGGAAGCATTAGCAGGCGATACCATGCCTCTGTCCGAACTGTGGGAGAGCATTGATGCCAAATGAACCTGCCGAACAGGTGCATATCGTGTATACACCGGAGTTCAAACGTAACCTGCGAGCACTTGCTAAGAAGTACCGCCATATACGGTCCGATGTCCAGCCAGTAATTGGCAAACTCGAAGCTGGCGAGGTCATGGGCGTTCAAGTGCCAAGAACACGCTATACCATCTTCAAGGTACGCGTGCGAAACAGCGATGTCCAGAAGGGCAAACGCTCAGGCTATCGCATGATTTATCATCTCAAAACACCGACAAACATCATCCTCGTGACTATCTATTCCAAGCTTGACCAGGCAGACATATCAGCAGAAAAAATTCGACGTGTTCTGAAAGAATTTGATGAACTTTGCGTTTGATAATCACAACAAAAAGAAGCAAAGGCAGTGCAAAAACTGTGGTATTTATATACGTACATTTTTATACTTCTAAGTGCATAAATGCACATTGAGGTGAAAAGATGAACACGAGAGAGAAGATATTTCTCGATGAAGAAGAAATCCCGAAGGAGTGGTACAACGTACAGGCAGACATGCCTTCTCTACCGGACCCCGCGATAAATCCGGCGACGAAGGAGCCGATAAAGCCGGAGGAGTTAGCGGCTATCTTCCCGATGGAGTTGATAAAGCAGGAAGCGAGCACGGAGAAGTGGATTCCGATACCAGAGGAAGTGAGGGAGATTTACATGCTCTGGAGA
This sequence comes from Methanosarcinales archaeon, assembly GCA_030665925.1. Lineage (GTDB taxonomy): Archaea > Halobacteriota > Syntropharchaeia > Alkanophagales > Methanospirareceae > JACGMN01. Next base: position 1,124 of record DAOUYX010000151.1, read on the forward strand.
CCGACTCCGCTGTACAGAGCGAAGCGATTAGAGGAGAAATTGAAGACGCCAGCGCGAATCTATTACAAGTGGGAGGGTGTTAGCCCGCCCGGGAGCCACAAGCCGAACACCGCGGTTGCACAGGCGTATTACAACATGAAAGAGGGCATAGGAAGGATAGCGACGGAGACCGGAGCGGGTCAGTGGGGTTCTGCCCTTGCTTTTGGTACCATGCTGTTCGGGTTGAAGTCCACGATCTACATGGTAGCGGCAAGTTACGACCAGAAACCGTACAGGAGGGTTATGATGGAAACCTGGGATGGAGAAGTGTACAGGAGCCCAAGCAAGAACACGGAATTCGGGCGGCAATATTTGGAGAAAGACCCTGACACATCCGGTAGTTTGGGGATTTCCATTTCGGAAGCGGTAGAGGATGCAGCCACGCACGATGATACGAACTACGCACTGGGCTCGGTTCTGAATCACGTCGTGCTCCATCAGACGGTGGTAGGCTTGGAGGCAAAGCTCGCATTTGAGCAGATAGACGAATATCCGGATGCGATCTTTGGAAACGTAGGTGGAGGCAGTAACTTCAGCGGTGCGACTTTTCCATTCGTGGGAGATAAGTTAACGGGTAAAAGACCAGACCTGAGAATAGTTGCTTGTGAGCCGATGGCATGTCCAACGCTTACGAAGGGGCTTTATCTCTATGATTTCGGCGACTGTGCGGGGATGACTCCTCTGTTGAAGATGTTCACCTTGGGGCATACTTTCGTTCCACCACCGATTCACGCAGGCGGATTGAGATACCACGGGGACTCTCCTCTGCTTTGTAAATTGGTGAAGGACGGCTGGATAGACGCGGTGGCATACCATCAAACCGAGATCTTCGAGGCTGCGAAATTGTTCGCTGAGACGGAAGGGCACATAATAGCTCCAGAATCGGCGCATGAAGTGAGAGCGGTGATAGACGAGGCGTTGCGATGCAAGGAGGAAGGCAAAGAAGAGGTGATCTACTTCAATAACAGCGGTCACGGGCATTTCGACTTAGGGGCGTACGATGCTTTTCTGCATGGAAAAATCGTAGACTATGAGTATCCCGTGGAGTTGGTGAGACAGGCGCTGGAGAACGTGCCGAAAATATGATGAACAGATAGATGGAGAAGAGAACTTTAACGAACAGCATAAGAAGGGTGAACATTCCGTTCACCCCCCTTGAAGTTTATGCGAGGATAAGAAGCGTCTTTGACAAGAGCTTCCTGCTCGAATCAGTTGAGGGTACGAAGAAGATCGCGAGATACTCGTTCATCGGTTTCGATCCGCTACTGGAATTCAAATCTAAAGGAATGGTAGTGGAGGTTAACGGTGAGAGCTACGTGGTGGAAGACCCGTATGAAGAGCTATCGAGAGTGCTACATTCCTTCGATTGCGGTAGTGTAGGGACATTGCCATTCTCCGGTGGTCTCGTAGGTTTCTTCTCTTATGACATTGTCAGATTCTTTGAAAGTCTCCCTTCTTCTCTACCGGATACGTTAGAATGTCCTGACGCGCACTTCATCATACCCGCATACCTGCTCTGCTTCGACCATCTAAAGCAGGAAGTGATTCTCGTAGCGTACGAGAAGGAGGATGATAAGATAGAGGATCTCGTGAGGCAAGTAGAAGGAAGCAGCGAGGTGGATGAATTCTCCGTCTCTTCGCTGCATGCAGAGATAGGGGAGGAGGAATTTGAGGAGGGAGTGGTAAAAGCGAAAGAGTATATCAAAGAAGGGGATATATTCCAGGTAGTACTCTCAAGAAGGCTGGAATCGAGCTACAGTGGCGATCCGTTAAGTTTTTACAAGACTCTTCGGTCAACGAATCCTTCTCCATACATGTTCTTCCTGGACTTCGACAATACAGTTGCCGGGTCATCTCCAGAGATGCTTGTGCGGCTGCGAGATGGCATACTAACGCTGAGACCGCTTGCGGGTACGAGGAAGCGCGGGGGGACGAGAGAAGAGGACGAATTACTGAAGGTGGATATGCTACTCGACGAAAAAGAGCGGGCAGAGCATATAATGCTCGTAGACCTTGGTAGGAACGACCTTGGGCGGGTTGCTAAGCCGGGAAGCGTGGAAGTAACCGAACTGATGGGAATAGAGAAGTATTCACACGTCCAGCATATTGTCTCGAATATAAGTGCGGAATTAGACGGAGGTAAGAATGCCTTTGACGTTCTTCGCAGCTCTTTCCCCGCCGGCACGGTCAGCGGCGCGCCGAAGATTCGAGCGATGGAGATAATAGAAGAGATAGAGAAGAGCAGAAGGGGTATATATGCCGGTGCGGTTGGCTATTTCGACTTCTCAGGCAATCTCGATTTTGCAATCTCGATCAGAACGATGTTCACAGTGGGAAATAAGGCGTATTTCCAGGCAGGAGCAGGCGTAGTGGCAGATTCTGTTCCAGAGGCGGAATTTGTAGAGACAGAGAACAAATTAGGTGCTCTGGTAACTACTGCGACAGCGGAAAATGAAAGTGCTTGTGATAGATAACTACGACTCCTTCGTGTACAATCTCGTACAATACGTTGGAGAGCGTGGTGCGGAAGTGGTAGTGCGAAGAAACGATGTTGGAATAGATGAACTCAGGGAGATCAAAGC
>DAOUYX010000064.1 GCA_030665925.1 Methanosarcinales archaeon
TGCTGAGTATTCCGTGCCTCAGCTTCGTATGATGGTTCGGGAAGTGAAAGAGGCTGTGAAATTACACCGGACACGTGGAACAAGTTATAACTATCATCCTACTTGTGGCGGATGCACATCACCGGTTCCAAAAACAAAAAAGAGGAAGCGTGTTTATTTCTTCTTCCTCTTCGACGTTGCTACTGCGAGCACCACGCTCAGTATGCCGATCAATGCAAGTAACCCGATAGGTGTTAGCGCTGGTACTTGTGCAACCGCTCCAGGATTTCCCGGACCTCCCGGGTCAACGATCTTTCCGTCACCGCCGATATAATCACCAAGTCGGTCATCTTGAAATGAAAGCGTTACCCTGTTGCCGGCTATGGTCGCATAGGTTGAAAAATCATACCACATGGTGGTTTCTGGATTTCCAGGTGTCGTGGGCCCGTATTTCCTGTATGTATATCCCGTTAGATCGGTTTGATAGATTATCTCCACTGTGCCGTTTTCACATGGTATTTCGAAGCTAACGTGAGCAGAGCGAATATCAAGATGACGAGTTCGATTCCGCTGCCAATGATCGATATTTCAGGCACTGCGGGGCATGGCGTAATGACATACACGAGTTCACCAACATTCCCGGGCACTATCCACGTGAAGAGAACACTCAAGCCTGTCTCCGTCAATCCAAACCAGAATAAGGGGTTATGGCTCTTTTCAATAAAGGGGTAGAAGATAAACACACCGTTATAAAATGCATCTAAGAATATATGGGATGCTAAGAGTAACGATGCGAAGATGAAGTATCTGTCCTTTATACTGTTGATCTTCAAATACTTGAGGGCGATCATAATGAACAGCGGAACGAAGATTATAAACTTTTTTTCAAAAAGTTTTATTACATGAAAAAGTGTGAGGATAAACGGGGCATAAAATCATGAAAGTCGTCATTTCGCTGAGTGGTATTTTCTTCTCGGACGCAGAGACCATAAGAAACGTTGCAGAAGTCTTAGAGGAACTTGCGGAATCGTGCAATCTATACGTAGTTACCGGTGGTGGAGAACGAGCTCGTGAATATATAAACACAGCACGTGAGTTGGGTGCGAACGAAGCACTTTGTGATTATATGGGGATAGCTCTGACGAGAATAAATGCGAAATTGCTTATTTCTGCTTTACAAAATGCGTATCCCGAGCCTTTTCTCGATTATAAAGAAGTTGCCGTGGCTAAGGTGAAAGGCGATGAGGAGCGAATCGCAGTTATGGGTGGTGTAAGTCCCGGTTATACAACGGATGCGGTAGCTGCGATCCTCGCGGAATACGTTAATGCAGACCTCCTCCTCGATGTGACCTCGGTAGATGGCGTTTATGATGCGGACCCGCATATCAATCCAACTGCTAAGAAATACGGCAAGCTCTCACCTACGGAACTCGTAGCACTTACGATGAAAGGGGATCTAAAAGCAGGGTCGAGAATCGTTATAGACCCGGTTGCCGCGAAGATAATAGAACGAAGCGGAATAAAGACCATCGTCATTGACGGCAGTAATCCACGTGCGATTATAGATGCGGTTCACGGCAAGCATCAAGGCACTGAGATCTCGAAGTAAAGCTCCAACCACTCCATCCTACATTGAATTGCGATGCGTCCACGAGTCATGGGCATGTTCAAATCTATTTACAAGCTTTTTCAATTATGAAATCCGTATTTATACCATCTCCCATCTCATGAAGTATTGTCATAATTATTCAGCTTCTCCTACTTTTCCTTCCGCCTCTAATTCTTCTATGATCTCTACGACTTCTTTTAAATCCAATCTTAACGCGTCGGCTATATCGCTGTAATACAGCTTATCTGATTTATCAAGCAATTTCATAATCTCTTCTTTAGCTTTCTCTCTTGAGATAGACCTTAATAAAATAATCTCTTCTGATTTGGCATCGCTCCCTTCAGATTCAATAATTCTTTGTTCCAATAAATCGATTCTTTGCATTAACCTCACCTCCACCAACCGAATCTCTTCTCGTATTATCTGTCCAAGATAATTTAAAATTGGGGCAGGGATTTCTACCTTATATTGCCTCAGGGACTATTACGTCCCCGTAGGATTAAGCACTTTTATACCGAGCTTTGCAGCTTCCTCTTCTATCGCTCCCCTTTTTCTCCCGCCAACAGTGGAAGCAATTCGAACTGCCATTCCTTCATCGCTCGCAACCTCAGCCTGAGCAAGGTCGTTCGTATTGAAAACAAGCACTTCCCGCACTCCCGAAGGATGCAATCCACGCTCTTCCTTCTTCCGCCGGTAGCCCATTTGCACCCTTGCACCTTTCGCCGCTATATGCTCCCTCACCTTGTTGTCGTGCCCACGTGGCCTCCGCCAGCTCTTATTCAGCTTCTTCTTCGTCCGCCATCCATATCGCTCGAATTTTAGCCCTCTTCTCTTTTTCATCTCCTCAAACCCTTATTTTAAAAAGAACGCTTTACTAACAACTTTTTTATCTTCGATAAAAACCTTGTCTGTTTTTCTTTTAGCACAGGTTTTCTTTTTCCGCGAAGCATTTTTGATCAAACTTTTTCTAAAAGGTTGAAAAAGAAAAAGTGTGTTTACAGCTTCACGAGTGTTACATCAGATATGTTTTCCACGTGCTTTATCTCCTCTATACAGCCCTCACTAACCGGACTGTCCACGTTGACCACCATAACCGCTTCTCCGCCTACCTTCGCCCTGCCCACCTGCATTCCCGCGATGTTTATGCCCTTATCGCCTAAGATCGTGCACACCGGCCCTATTACCCGCGGCTTATCGAGGAAAGAGCAGATAAGCATGTAGCCAGAAGGATATGCATCCACCCGGAATCCATTTATTCTCACTATTCGTGGGTCGTCCGTCCCGAAGATTGTGCCCGCAACAGTCTTCTCTTTCTCTTCGCCTTCTATCCGCGTAGTTGTAGCAATGCTAATCAAGGAGCAGAAATTCTCTATCTCCTCCGTCTTGCTTTCCGTAACTTTTATCCCGAACTTCTTCGCGATCGCCTCGGCATTCACGTAATTCACACCATCAGTAAACATGGAAAGGAAGCTCTTAAGAATTGCCCGGGTTATTATTCTCGTGTTTTTCCCTATGCCCGTGTCCGCCGATCCCAATTCGCCCTCATAAGAAACGTTAAGCTGTTCAAATCTACCCGATTTGGGTACGAGCTGTGCACTGAGCAACCCCAGTTTCTCCGCCAAGTCCAAATAGGGCTTTAGGGAGTCCATTATCTCCTCCTCGACGTAGATCATGTTCACGGTATTCCTTACCGGTTTGTCCTGTAACGCGTCTATTATCTCGTCAGCGATGACCGTCGCGGCAGCCTTCTGCGCTTCGGTTGTAGATGCGCCCAGATGAGGCGTAACAACCACTTCTTCCCGTCCCAGCAGTTCACATTCCTCTGGTGGCTCCTGCTCGAAGACGTCCAGCGCCGCTCCCGCTACTTTACCACCCTCTATCGCTTCGTTCAGCGCATTCTCGTCTATTATGCCCCCACGTGCACAATTTATCACACGAACTCCGTCCTTCATCAACGCGAACTCTTCCGCGCCTATCAGGTGATGGGTGTCCTTGGTCAGTGGAGTGTGGAGCGTAATAAAATCGGCGACCTGGAGGGTCTCATTCAAACTTGCAAGAGTAATTCCAAGCTCTTTCGCCCTCTCTACTGTTATAAAAGGGTCGTAGGCAACGACTTTCATCGCAAGCCCTTTTGCTCTTTTCGCAACTTCACTCCCCACTCTGCCCATACCGATTATGCCCAGCGTCTTGCCGTTTACTTCCACACCCATGTACTTCTTTCTGTCCCACTTCCCCGATTTGATCGACACGTTAGCAGCCGGTATTTTCCGCGATAGGCTGAGCAGCAGTGCGATGGTATGCTCCGCCGCAGAGATAGTATTTGCCTCCGGTGAGTTCACCACCAGTATCCCCTTTTCCGTCGCTGTTTCCACAGCTATGTTATCCACGCCGACACCCGCCCTACCTATCACTTTCAATCGGCCGGTGCTCCCGGCTTCTATTATCTCCTTCGTCACTTTCGTCCCGCTTCGTATGACTATCGCATCATAGTCCGCAATACGCTTCTCCAAATCCTCCTTGCTTAAGTCTAATTCAACGTCAACTTCTGCAAACTCCCGCAGCTTTTTTATCCCCTCTTCCGAGAGATTATCCGTTACAATCACTCTTTTCTTTTTTTCCGCTTCATTCTCCTTCGATTCCATCTACCGTTCTCCCTCTTTACCACCTTAAAGATTATACCAGAAATATAGCATTGCTAAAATATAATGTTAACGGTAGAAATAAGAGATAAACTACCGGCTATTATTATCGTCTATTATAAATAGTGCGAGGTGTCATACGCATGACAGTAATCGAGATAAGAGGATTAAAAGCTCGGGAAATTTTGGATTCCCGTGGGAATCCCACCGTAGAAGTGGACGTGAGTACAGAGAACGGGTTTGGTAGGGCAAGCGTGCCTTCCGGCGCATCTACTGGCAGTAAAGAGGCGTGGGAGAAAAGAGATGGGACTAAGAAAAGGTATGGCGGCAAGGGGGTTCTCAAAGCGGTAGAAGCCGTGAATACCGTGATTAAAAAAGCACTCATTGGAATGAACGCCCTCGAACAGCGAGCGATAGATCAAAAGCTAATAGAACTTGATGGAACGGACAATAAGTCGAATCTGGGTGCAAATGCGATTGTCGGGACGTCAATGGCGGTGTGCAAAGCCGCTGCGGATTCGTTAAGCAAACCGCTCTTTGTGTATATCAGTGAGGACGTTACGGGTATGAAGTTAGCATACGAGCTTCCCGTACCGATGATGAACGTGATAAATGGCGGACAGCATGCGGGTAACGAACTAAGCATCCAGGAGTTTCTTATCTTGCCAGTGGGCTTTGACCGGTTCCGCGACGGTTTACGCGCGGGTGTTGAGACCTATCATGCGCTTAAGAAAGTGGTAACGGCTAAATATGGAAAAATCGCCACGAACGTAGGCGACGAAGGTGGCTATGCACCGCCCATGCGTATGACGACTCAGGCACTCGATGCGATAACAGAAGCGATAACTGCGGCTGGCTATTCTGAGGCGGAAATACGCCTGGGCATGGATGCTGCGGCTTCATCTTTCTTCGATTCGAAGACAGAGAAGTACAGAATAGACGGCGCTGTGAAAGACGGCTCGGAACTCATTGACTTCTATAAAGACCTCGTGAAGACCTATCCGATAGCACTGCTCGAAGACCCGTTTGACGAGGAAGCTTTCGGGTTGTTCGCGGAACTCACCGCTAAGATACCGGAGCAGATAATAGTCGGCGACGACCTGTTCGTGACCAACGTCAAGCGGTTAGAGGCGGGGATAAAGCACGGAGCGGCAAATGCGGTTCTGCTAAAGTTGAATCAAATCGGCAGTATTTCGGAAACGCTGGATACAATTCGATTGGCTAATAAAAACGGCTATAAGAAAGTAGTCAGCCATCGGTCAGGGGAGACTGAAGATTCGCTCATCGCGGACTTCGCGGTGGGCATTAATGCCGAGATAATAAAAACGGGCGCGCCGGCACGAAGCGAGCGAACGAGCAAATACAATCAATTGCTGCGGATCGAGGAGCAAGAAGATTTTTTGACGCCAGATACCAGACGGGCGAAAAAGTCTCTAAATTCTTTGTAGACGAAGCGTGTTGAAAAACTGGTAGAAAGAAATAAGTTCGAATCGGAAAGAGGAATTAGCCTTTAAATAAAGGTAAGGGCTCTCCTCTTTTGCGCACTTTCGGCACGATTGAGCAGGATTTTCGCACTATCCGGAGGCATGGCAGAAGATTGAAGGGAAATAAGGATGTTGAGGATCTTGTTCAAAAAGAGAGGGTTGGACTTTTGCTGCTGTTGAATATGGAGGTTGACGAATATGTTAAAACACTGTATGGTTCATGGGATAGATACGATGGGGAAAAGTTTGCAGAGGTTAAAAAGGAGTCTTTGGCTGATCTAAAACATCGCCCTACGCAAATTGCCTTTGCATCATTATAGACGGTAACTGTACTAATTATGACGATGGTAAAAGTATTTTTCTCTTCGGTTTTTGTTTCTAAAAGTTTGATGGAATAGCATCCTTTATCGCATCTGCAAGCAATCTGCCTGCCTGCTGCATTATTGGTCGTTCTGGACCCATGTAAGCCACGCACTCGTTATCGTGCATCTGCATGACCTGTTCCTCAAGTGATTTCATATTCTCGTATGACATCCCCACCAGCTTCGCTGCAACTTTTGATGCTGAACCGCAGGGAGTATCCCTGATGACTTTTACTTCCTCAATAACCTTCTTCTTCGCATTAACTCGCAGCTCAAACTTGGGCTTACCGAAAGATTCAACGAACGACTTTACCTCTTCGTTATCGCTCGTTTCCAATGAGCAAAACGGTTCAGGGAATTCCACGTATATGCCCTTCTTCTTGAGTTCTTCTTCAATTGAATATTTACCTTCGGGTATCAAGTTCGGATCCGCAATAGGCCACAGGACAGACTTTGCCCCTGTTTTTGCCGCGATGATCGGTATGAGGTCGCCGGCCTTCGGGAGTATCCCGAGCACCAATAGAAGATCACACTCGCAGAGTGGCAGGTCCTCTGGCATGTCCTTTTCCGGCTCGTCCAGCGATACTGACGCGACCTTAAGGTCGTAGAGACAAACAATCCGATCTGCAAATCCACTATTAGCCAGATGTCCTGTTACCAACTCTCCAAACGATCCGTGATACAGTATATAAATTCTATTCATATCATATGCAGTACATAAACTTACACACTTTTTAGATTTCCTGCGTTTGCAAGAACAATACTCTCCCTCTTACAAACGCTAACCCACTATCCTCTTGTACACCGCACGATAGACCTCTGAGAGATCCCCTTTTTCTTGCCTAAACACGTCTTTGTCCAAACTGAGTATCTCGCTTCTTCGCTCATATGCCTCTTTATCCCAGAATCTGCACACATCCGGCGTGCCAACCTCATCCGCAAGAATTATATCCCCTCCCTCCTTGCGCCTACCATACTCCAGCTTGAAATCCGCCAGTATTATCCCCTTCTGGCTTAAATAAGAACTCATTATATCTCCCACCCTTCTTGTCTCACTTCTCAAATGCTCTATTTCGCGTTCGGTCATCCACCCCTTTTCTACGAGTTCGTCTTCTGTTATCGGCCGGTCAACACGCTCAAATTTGGTGGTGAATTCCACATAACTTTTCGCGAGCGGCATTCCTTCTCGCTTCTCGCCCTGAGACGCAATAAAATCGCTATTTATATCCGCCTCGCCTTTTTTATACCGCATCCATAACGAGCCATACAAAAAGTTCCGTGCTATGACCTCCACCGGCAGAATACTCACGTCCTCTGCCACTAACATGTTCGGAGGCACATATTCCTTGAAGTGTGTTTTTATCCCTTCTGCCTGGAGCTTCTCAAACCAGAAGCATGATAGTTTACAGCAAATTGCACCTTTATCATTATATTCCGCTTTCTTTATGCCGTCAAATGCCGTAACCCGATCGGTAAACACGAACACAATATCGCCGTTAGGTCTTTGATAGATATCCTTCGCTTTTCCTCTTCCTATGTACTTTGCCTCGTTCATACGCTTTTCACCTTTAAGAAGTACACCATCTATTTTTAAATATAAACCCTATTTTTCCAAAGAAAGGTAGATTAGGTGTGAACCAAAAATGAGAACGGCACGTGTAAAAAGGAGGACGGAAGAAACGACTATCGAGGTAGAACTGAGCCTCGATGGTACGGGAACGAATGATATAAACACAACGATAAAATTCTTTGACCACATGCTCGCCACGTTTGCACGGCATGGATTTTTTGATTTGGTTGTGAAGGCAGAAGGGGACTTGAGCCACCACGTCATAGAAGATACCGGTATCGTTTTAGGTGAGGCGTTTAAAAAAGCACTTGGGA
>DAOUYX010000129.1 GCA_030665925.1 Methanosarcinales archaeon
CGCAGTTTGTGTCTGCTCAGGCGGGATAGACTCTACAATTGCAGCGACCATTGCCTCACGAGAAGACTACGAGCTGTATTTCTTCCATGCTTCTTACGGGCAGCGCGCCGAGGCGCGAGAAAAAGAAGTTGTTGCGAAAATAGCGCGGTACTTAGGTGCGAAGGAGCTGAAGTTTGTGGAAATACCGTTCTTGAAGGAGCTTGGCGGTTCTGCTCTGACGGACTTCGAAAGAGCGGTTCCGGTAGCCGAAGAAGTGGATTTAGATTTAGATAAAGAGACGCCATCTACCTGGGTGCCCTGTCGCAATTTAATCCTGTTAGCTCATGCGAGCGCTTATGCAGAGGTTATCGGTGCAGAAGCTCTTTTCGTGGGGTTCAATGCCGAGGAGGCACGGTCGTATCCGGACAATGAGCTGGAGTTCGTGAAGCGATACAATGCGATATTGGAGAAAGCAGTAGCGTCTTTTTCTCAGCCGCCAGTGATAAAGGCGCCGTTAGTGACTTTGTTAAAACCAGAAATAATAAAGAAAGGGAAGGATGTTAAAGCTCCGTTGCATTTGACGTATTCGTGCTATTTTGGCGAGGAGAAGCATTGTGGGATTTGTGAGTCCTGCTTACACAGGAGGAGAGGGTTCAAAGATGCGGGTGTGGAAGACCCGACTGAGTATACGCGCTGAATAACGAGTTTGATAAAACTTTTTTCTAAAAAGTTTTAGATTACACCAGCGGTTTTGGCTGTCTCTCTTCGGGAAGAACTGGCAAGCTCATGGTATTCAACAACAGAGGCGCTTCTACCTCCTTGGCGCGTTCCAAAAGTAACTCCTTGCCTACGGGCGTGAGCGCGAATATCGGGATCGCGGTGCCTGCCTGTAAAAGAGCTTTTTCTTTTGCGAGTGCACGTATGTGCGGTGATGCGCACGCGGTGATCAGGTCAGCAATTTCACAGAATTTCGCAGCGTCTTTCTTGGAGATGCCGGTGAGGTGCACACCGAAAATCACAGAGTGCTCACTGATAGCTCTGCAGTGCTGAGCGTCTTCCAATGCCGAAACGGTAACGCCTACACGTATGTATCCAAGTTCAAGCGCCTTCTGCAAGCCTGCAACCTGGTCTATCCTCGGCAGGTCAAGTATTGTCCCCCCTTTATCCTTTATCTTCTTTATTATCCCATCAACTGGTGTGGTCTCAATGACACCACTTAGCCGTGCGCCTATTCCCTGTACAAGCGTGGGGTTAGCAGTGATTACCGTGCCTGCACCTTCGCAAACCGTAACGGTGCTGTCGAGCACACCGCTACGAAGTGCAGTCATAAACGTTTCCGAAGCGCCGAACCCCACGAACGCATCCATCTCTACTACTCTATCTCCGGTGCACATTCCGAAATCGCGTATCCGGAAATCAACGTTCTCTCTTATTATGCGTTCGTTTAGTTCCTTAATCCCGCGTATCTTCTCCCACAACCGGCAATACGTGACTAAAGGGGTTCCAACTTCTACTACTTTACCATCTTCTACTACAACTCTCGCCTTTCCCAAGGTCTCAAAGACGTGCCGTTCTTCTTTTTTCATTCTTCACTTTAGCTAGCCACAATGTAACAACTGTAAGTAACCTTACTTAAGAGCGAGAAAATTTAAAGATGGTGCAAACCTTTAGAATACACATTGTGTATCAGAAAATTCATACCATAAGAGACCGCAATGAAATTGAAATTAACCAAGGAGTCGGAATTAGCGATTGAAAAGGCAGGCGAAGAACCGTTTCAATCGGTTAATCGCGCGAATGACATATCCTCAGAATCATTTTTAGCACTGCTGAAGGAGTTTGAGAGTTTCATTCCGGAGTTTGAAACTGCAATTGGGCTGTGCGGGGCTACGACCTGGATAGGGGAACGATTGCACGAAGCTGTTCATGCTGGACGGACAACTATTGAACGGCATTTAACGAATCAGTACTTTTCAGAGTTCGAGATAAAGTCAGATACCACACACATTTTGATTGAGAATTATGAGATGGCAAAGACAAGGGTGGGAATACTAAAACGAGTGTATCGTGCTTATGACTTCACCGTTTTAAGATTTATGCTCACGCGAATAGTACATGAGGATACGCATTCGCATATACACAAAACGGACTATTCGGTGTTGTTTGCGGAACTTGTGGACAAAACCGGGCAGCGAATAGATGCTGAAAAACCACCAGCGAGGAGAAAAATAAAAAAACTCCCGTTGGAACTCACCGCACCGATTTATGTAAAGGAGAAAGAAGAGGTGGTCGCGCGGAAGATGCAACGATTTGCGCTTAATGCCTTTTTGAAAGCTCATTACGAGCGTGATCCTGACTGGTATGTTTTGTTAGGTGTGCCGCTGTTTTTACCTCCAGATCCAGAAGTTGTTGCGGAAATAAAACGAACGACCCGGGGAAAAGTGGACTTCGAGAGTGGATTCTTGAGTACGTACAGGAAAATACTGGATGAATATGCGGGTGCGATAGCTACCAGTGAAGAAAGAATTTATGAGGATGCAAGGTTGTATCTGCAATCGAGAACTGACGACCTGATAAATCTTGTGAAGCGGTGTTTGGAAGGCGATTACAGCGGTTTGAGAACGAGGGAGAGGGAGTTAGTGTGGAAACCTGATCGTGGGATGAAAATTTAGGTGTGGAGAAATGGACGTTAAGACAACTCTTATTGAGCGTGGCATAAGAGCTACGAGGAGTTTGGGGCAGTATTTCCTGATTGACGACGGCGTGGCAGCGCGAATGGTGGAGTATGCAGGTGTAGAGCGTGGTGATGTGGTACTGGAGATCGGGGCAGGAGTGGGAAGCGTTACTGGGAAACTGGAGCGAAAAGCGAAGAAGGTGTATGCGGTGGAGAAGGACAAGGAACTGTGTGAACTGTTGAGAGAGCAATACGGAACCAAAACGAGCAAAACAGAGGTAATAGAAGCGGACTTTATGAAATTAGAACTACCGGAATTTGATAAAGTCGTTGCGAGCATACCTTTTTCTTTATCATCGGCGATCACGTACAAACTGCTGCGCCATCCGGCGGGTTTCGGGCTTGCGGTGCTGCTATATCAGAAAGAGTTTGCGCAGAAATTGGTTGCGAAACCCAGATCGAAATCGTACGGCAGGCTATCCGTCATCGCGCAGGCGCTGGCAGAGATTGAAATTCTCGAGGTCGTTCACCGAGATGCTTTTTATCCTTCTGCACCAGTGAAAGGAGCGATTGTGCGGTTGAAGGAGAGAAAGCAGAACGAGAAATTAGTAGAGGATAAAAAGAAGTTCTTTGAGTTCGTCACTGCGGCGTTTGATCAGAGGAGAAAGAAGATGCGAACTATATTTAAAGCGAGTTCTTCTGGGAGCTTGGCGCTTGCGGAGTTGGATAAGAGGCCAGAGGAGCTACGGCCGGAGGAGTTTGTAAAATTAGCTCTAGAATGCCTTTGAAAGTATATTTTAAACACCCAGCATCATCCTTAGTGTATTTCTCACTGCGGGCGCGAGCCCGATGACGATAAGCGTCAACAAAACCAGAGTTTTCAACTCTATCTCATCATCACCGGTAAATTGCGTATTCAACACGTATAATAGGGGGATAAGGATCCCGAGCTTGAGAGGGAACATTCCGGCTGCGGTGCCCGTGTACTTAACGATAAGCCCTTCGATTACGTGTTTTCCGGTGTAACCCAGCATGTCAATCCCGATATAGGAGGAAGAAGCATCGAGCAGATGAGCAGCTAAAACGGCAACATTCAACTTTTCTGTGAGAAATTTAATATCACATTTCGCTGCAATCGCGTAAATTACACTTACGAGTACCCCGGCAATCCCGATGACGGCAAAAAGAACCCAGGGCAAAATTATCGTTTCCTTTACTAAGAGAATCGTCAGGTTCACGATTGACCACAGCACGCCGGTCAGACAAAAAACCCGCGTGTGATCATAATTCCTAATTCTACTTAACCAAACCAACAGTATGAGTATGGCAAGGCAGCAGAAGAACATAAGAAAGTAAATTAGGGGGGTAATCAGCAGGTAGCTCAGGGGAGGCGAAACTAATTCTGCGTCTTCTATTACTCGTAGGCTCGCACCAACAATTATGTAAGGCGATACGGCTGCGATAAAACGCTGGTCTATCTTTACGTCGAGCTTCTTCAGTAATTTCAACGTTAAAAACACGCATAATACCAGTAATAACGCCCACGTTATCGTATTTACCGGATTATAGCCGGTGTCATGGGTTATAGGATGAATATAGTACGTCTCGACAAATTGGCTTAGTGCTTCGATCATATTCTGTAAGGAACAATAGGATGAGAGAAGGAAAAAGTTAAAAAGTCTCTCACCATGGATCATAACGTGACATCTCAAATCAAAACCAAACAACTCATCTTCACACTGTTTCTTTTTTCCTGAAATAGCTTCCTTCAACCCCCAAATACGATTTCAGCTCTTTATTCGTCTGCTCTATCTGCGATCTCTCTTTATATTTCATTATAACCGTTTCGGGCTTAGCATTGAGGGACGTAGTGAAGAGTGCAATGAAGTCGTCATAGCCCTCACCCCGCACCAGAAACAGGTTACCCGCAGTCCCTTGCCAGATACACCTTCTGAACGGGTATATAACGTAACATTCACCGTCTATCGTCCGCTTAATTGGCTTAACATTACTTATCAGGTCTTCCTTTCTGAATTTGACGCCGAATCGTACGACAACGAAATTCGAGTTTTATCGGGTTATTACCTTTACGCCGGCTCTTC
>DAOUYX010000067.1 GCA_030665925.1 Methanosarcinales archaeon
ATGCGCAGAATCCGCTTCAATACGTTCAGGAAATTGTGCATGATGCATTGAACGACGAAGAAGAGCACTCGGGTGACGTAAGACCGTGAACAGGTCCTTATTTTGAATTCCTTCTTCACCAGGTAGCCTGTCTCGATCTTCCATCTTCTTCGGTATTCTTTTGGAACCCTCTTTACGAACTCTCCCGGCGATCCGAAGGCGATGCTGGTAGCGAAGAGATAAAAATCGCAGCGAGATTGAATAGCTCGCGATCCGCTAAGATCGTCCCTATTTGCAGCCCCATCGTCCCTATCCGCTGTACCACACCTTCCACGAGCGCAGCATAGTCCTTGTTCAGCCCTGTGACGTTCACGATGTCGAGGATGTGGGTTGGATCCCCCAGCCAGTCGAGGGTAAAATAAACGTACCCCCAGGACGTGCCATTCTTCGGCTGTATCCCTCTCACTCCTTCTGCGTTCTTGTCACCGTAATAGCCCTCGTTGTGAAAATCGATTGCAAAGTCCTGTGGCGTGTCTGGTATCTTTAGCAGTTCGAGAAAGACCGAATTTAACGCTCTGAAGAAAGAGAGTATGTCCTCGATGCGGTTTGCGGTTTTTATATGACTGTGCACAGTATCAGCGCAAGGGATCGAAGCGTAAGGCATCTTTCGCCTCAGCTCGGTTGCCGCTGCCTCTACCGAATTATTAGTCGAAGTGGCTGCATATGCAAGCACGTTTATAGCGTCCTGCTGGCTGTACTTCGCTCCTTCCGGCACGTTAATTATGCCACCATTCCAGCGTAATAGCTCTGAGAGCATCCCCAAAAAAAATCGGTGTTGCCCTCGCGAATCCCTATATTTCCCAGACGCGACAAAAACTGTCTCATTTTTCCTCTCTTTTGGAGAGGACGTAGTCCTTATAAATCTCTTTCGGAAGTGGGGGCGTTCGGAACTACTGTTTAAACGGCTTTGGATGATTAGACTTAGATTGAAGTCATTTGGCATGGTCTGTGATGACATCCTGTAACGATGTTTGTCTATACAATATGGTGGAACAACACGTTCTTCTGGGTAGAATAGCCGATTTAAAAATCGAAAAGCTTATATGCTCTGAAATTCAAGTTAATAATAAACGTTTAGATTTAAAAAATCCTTCACTCAGAGCATTTTCTCTATCCTTTCCATCCCCTCTACGATATTCTCCATTGAGGCGGCGAATGAGAACCGCACGTAATCTTTACCTGCGCTTCCAAATGCTGAGCCCGGCGTAACGACAATATAAGCTTCCTTGAGTAACCGTTCAGTGAATTCTATGTCGTTGTTGCCATGATTTGAGGTGTTTACAAACGCATAAAAAGCACCTTCCGGGTTCACGCATCGCAGCCCTATACCATTTAGCCGCTTCACAATAACATCCTTTCTCCTTTTGAATTCCTTCACCATCTTATCCACGCATTCTTGCGAGCCTCGAAGCGCAGTTAAAGCGGAATATTGCGAAATAGACGGTGCGCAGCTTACCGAATGCTGCTGTATTTTTAGCATCCCGTTCATTATCACCGGGGGTGCAACGGCATACCCTATTCGCCAGCCAGTCATTGCATACGTCTTCGAGAAGCCATTAACGATTATCGTTCTCTCTTGCATATCGTCAAGCGAAGCAATACTAACGTGCCTTCTTTCGTATATAATCTTCTCGTAGATCTCATCAGAGAGCACAAGAAGGTTATGCTCAGTTGCGAATTCTGCGATTTCGTTCAACTCGCGGTCACTGAGCACATATCCAGCAGGATTATTTGGGCTGTTTATTACTATCATCTTCGTGTTTTCGGATGCTGCGGATTCCAGCGCTTCATATTTCACCTCTTCTTCTAACTTCTTCACCCAGCTTGGCTTTCCGCCCGCTAATTTCACCGCAGCTTCAAAGGAAACCCAGCAAGGGTCAAGCAAAAGCACCTCGTCACCTTCATCTAAAACGCTCATCATCACCTCGTATATCGCCTGTTTTCCACCAGGCGTTACTATTACCTCCTCTGCGTTCACGTCAACCTTATTCTCCGCTTGTATCTTCTTCGCTATCTCTTCTCGTAACTCCGTGATACCTGCACTGCTCGTATAATGCGTGTATCCAAGGTCCAAAGCCTTCTTTGCCGCTTCGCATATATGCTCCGGGGTTTTGAAGTCCGGTTCACCAAGCGAAAAGTTCATGACTTCTTTCCCTTCATCCTGCAATTGCTTCGCTAAGAGCCCCATTTTTATGGTTGCCGACTCCGCTATTCCGTTCACCCTTTTTGATAGCATCTTACACAACGCACACTATCCATCGTGCCATAAAGACATGCGACTATCTGGTTTAAATAAATTTACATGTTTCATCTGCGAACTCAGTCCGCGTTCTCTGCGGTAAATTTGAAATGTGACAAAGTCAGGCTAATTAATCGGGTAAAAACCGCTTTTCTACCGACCGCGCATGCTTTTCCATGCCTTCCGCTTTACTCGACCGCACCACAACCTCCTTTATCTTCCCTAATCCGTCCTTATCCAGCCATTGTAAGGTGATTCGATGCATAAAATGATCAACGTCAAGCCCTGAGAATAGCTTTGCATAGCCCGCGGTTGGCAGCACATGATTTGCCCCGGTTGCATAATCTCCCGCCGCTACTGGCGAATAATTGCCTACGAATACGGACCCCGCATTCTTTATTCGCTTCAAAACGTCCATTGGCGCTCTTACTATTACTTCAAGGTGTTCTGGTGCATATTCGTTCGCAAATTCTACGCATTCGTCTATGCTCTCGCCGATTAATATCCAATGCTGCTGTGATCTGCTCTCTTCCCCAGCTTCTGCTACTATTTCTCGCTCTACGTCCGCGGCTATGCGTGCGGAGTCTGTAAGAAGAACCGCCTGCGACTTCTCGCCATGCTCTGCCTGTGCAAGCATATCCGCAGCAATGAACGACGGATTCGCAGTTTCATCGCTGATTATTAACACTTCCGAAGGTCCCGCGGGAAAATCTATCTCCACTCCCTCTTCACGCGCAGCCATCTTCGCCGCGGTTACGTACACATTTCCGGGTCCCACTATCTTTTGCACCTTTGGAATCGTTTCAGTGCCAAAGGCGAGCGCTGCAATCGCCTGAGCACCACCAGCCTTACATATTCTCGTTGCACCCGCGAGATTCGCAGCTACTAACGTTAGCGGATCCGCATCTCCGTCCTTCCGCGGCGGTGTGCATACGACGATCTCCCGCACCCCCGCGATCTTCGCGGGAATTACGCACATCAAAGCGCTGCTGAAATAGGATCCCGGAACATAAGCACCAACCACGTCAAAAGGCACGTACTTCTCGCCGAGAAAGACGCCCTCACTGAATTCTTCTAACCATGCCCGCTTCTTCTGCTGGTAATGGAAATTTCGTATCGCCATAGCTGCTTCTTCAATGCACCGCACCATATCTTCATCCACGCTCTCTTTTGCAGCTTCAATCTCGTCCGGCTTCACTTCTATCCCCTTCAGCCTCACGTGGTCAAATTTCTCTGTATATTCCAGCAGTGCCGCATCCCCGCGGTTCTTTACCGCTGCGATTGTTTCTTTTACGCCTGGCATAACCGCCGCCAAGTCAAGTGTCCGTGTGAACAAATCCTTGTCCTCATACGCTTCTTTTATCTTTCTTATCATTTCCCGCTGCTCAACGTACAGTACATACACACTGCTCAAAATTTATATAGCTGCTATATCTATTCTATTCTACTCAACGCTAAAAAACAAAATGGTGGTAATAAAGATGACCAATTCGACGGAGGAGACGGACGGAGGTATTAGCTTTAGTATACCAATTCCTGAAGGTGTGAATATCACAATAACGGGAAAAACGGTTAAAGTGGAAGGTCCGAGAGGGACGATAGAGCGAGAATTCTGGTATCCGGGGCTGCATCTACAAACGGAGCAGAAAGACGAGGGTAACGAGGTGGTTATAAAAAGCGATTCGACAAGGAAGAAGATAAGAGCTATCGCGGGTACGTACACATCGCATATTAAAAATATGATTATCGGTGTGACGGAGGGCTTTTTCTATAAGTTGGCGATTGTACATGCCCATTTTCCCATGCAAGTCGCTCTAACAAAGGAGGGCGATGCCGTATCCGTATCGAATTTCCTGGGAGAGAGAAAACCGAGGATAGCAAAGATTGTGGGAGGCGTGAAGGTGGAACTGAAGGGTAAAGAGATTGTGGTTTCAGGCATAAATAAGGAGGCAGTGGGGCAGACGGCGGCAGACATAGAGCAGACGACAAGGATAAAGGGTTACGATCCGCGTGTCTTTCAGGATGGTATTTATCTGGTGGATAAAGGCGTTGGCATGGGCACATAAGAGAAAAGGAACATGCTCAACAAAGGGTGAAAAATCCTAAATCCTAGTTTCTAAGCTCTAAACAATTCCAAAATCCAAATACCAAAACGAGAGACACAAGCCCATAACCTATGTAAATGGCTTGGTTTTGAATTTTTTATTTTGGTTATTTGGATTTGTTTAGGATTTCGGATTTAGTATTTAGAATTTATACCACAAACCTTTTCTTTTATTACACTTTCTCTTCAGTTTGGAGGATGGAGTATGCCGGAGATAATAGAAGGGGTAAGCCCCACGAGGATGGAATTATTGTGGCTGCGCAGAAGAGAGAAATTAGCGGTGAAGGGGCATGATTTGCTGCGTGAAAAGCGAGACGCGTTGATTGCCGAATTCTTGGATGTGGTGAGCGAAGTAAGGGGTGCACGGAAGGAAGTAGAGGATAAGTTACAGCAGGCTTTTGATTATTTAATCATTGCTCAGGCGGGATTGGGCGTTGAGGAAGTGCGGCAGTTATCGCTGATGACCCCGCAGGAGATCACATTGGATTTCTCGTCGAGAAGCATCATGGGCGTGAGTGTGCCTATCTTGGAATTGCAGGGCGAACTAACGCGGAACGTTACGGACCGGGGCTATGGCTTTATGGATTCGTCAGCCGCGGTGGACAAATGCGCGAGAAGCTTTGAAGAAGCATTGGAGAAGCTAATAAAGCTCGCGGAGATGGAGGAAGCGGTGAGGAATCTCGCAGGCGAGGTGGAGAAGACAAAACGGCGTGTCAATGCACTTGAATATGTAATGATCCCGCGATTAAAAGCGACGAGGAAATACATACAGATGCGATTAGAGGAGATGGAACGAGAGAATTTTACGCGATTGAAGAAGATCAAGACGATGTTGGAGAGGAAATGAGGATAAAACCTCTTCGGGCTCTAATCTAATCGCATCAGGCACTGTCTAAAAATCTGGTGATTTATCACCGCCGAGAGCGCGGAGACCACAGAGTTTTTAGACGGTTTCAATCATTGCTTAGGTTTCCTGATACTTCTGCGTGCTCTGCGTACTCCGCGGTAAAACTCTGGTAACTATCTCATCAACATATCCATCATACTGGTAATGTTTATATACCCGAAGAACCATTGTAAAGGTGATGATAAGTACTAAAGTTGGACAAAGGATAATCAGGATATTATACGACCAAAATACATGGTGGTCTACACAGACAGTGCCAAATACGCTTTCTAAACCTTTCAAAAGGCGAGATTTTTATTTTTTGAATGATAAAATTTTAGAAAGAGAGATTACAGCAATAGTCGGTCCAAGACAAATCGGAAAAACAACGATATTATATCAGCTTATTGAACATCTCATCAAAGATAAAAAGGTAGATCCAAAGCGTATTCTTTATCTATCTTTTGATTATCCATACCTAACTACAATTACAGAAAAACCAGTAAACGATATATTTGAAATATATCCTACTCAAATTCTTCATGAGTCAGTACAAAAACTGAGTGATACGATTTATGTCTTCCTCGACGAGATTTGTAAACTTAAAGATTGGAGTCGTATATTGAAAGGTTGGTACGACTTAAAGTATCCGATTAATTTTGTTGTTTCTGATTCTTCCATTGCTGATGTTTTAAAAGGGAGTTCGGAATCATTGGTAGGCAGAATCAGCCCCTACACTATGCTTTCCATGAAATTTGTAGATATAGTTATGTATCATGAAAAGGACAACAATCTCGATCGTTTGTTTAATAAGGTTAATTGGAATCTACGAGATGCTTTTTGTATTTCCATTAAAAGATCAGATCCCAAGACTTTTTATAACGAGATAAGGGACACATACACAACTCTTGTTCCGTACGAGGATAAACTGAAGATTCATCTTCAAGAATATCTCTTAAAAGATGGGTACCCAGAACTTTTAGATGTAGAAGCTCTAACTTCGTGTGCAGAAAAACTGAGAACTTATCTGAATTTAACGCTCTACAAAGATATCGTAAGAATTTTTGGTGTACGTGATCCAAAGGCATTGGAGGAGTTAGTCACGCTATTAGCGGATGCTTCATCCCAACGTGTAAATTATGATGGCTTATCTAAGACCTTATCAATTAAGAGCGATACACTAAAAACGTATTTGAATTATCTGGAAGCGATATTTATAATCTCCAGAGCCGAATTTTACGCTAAGAGTCGTGCATCACGAATTAGAAAGCAAAAGAAGATCTATGTGACTAATGTTGGATTGAGAAATGCACTTATCGGGGCACTAAACGAAGGTTTGTTGAGAGATGACGTAGAATTGGGTAAAGTTGCTGAAATCTTAGTGCATGAGCACTGTAAAAGACTCAAATTCTGCTTAGAACCCGGATTCAAAACGGAGTTATTTTATTGGAGAACGACTCAAGGAGAAGAGGTTGATATAGTCGTAGAGTTGTTCCGAAAACCGGTTCCAATAGAATCGAAATATAGCAATGATATACGCAGAAGGGATTTAAAAGGATTGTATAAGTTTTTGAAAGAATATGAAGAATCTTTTGGTATTGTAATAACAAAAGATCGGTTTGATTTAAGAGAAAATATCATATATATACCATTGTGGCTTTTCTTGTTGATGTGTTAGATAGACTCCGATTGTTTTTTGAGCCCAAACCACTCCGCCCCGCCTCAAAAGCTCAATGCGGTTACCTCAGTTATCGAAGTAAATTTACGGGAAGATGTAAGAGCTGTTTCTACATCCACAATAAGCCCCCGCTCTTTAGCGTTATCGATATAAAGCTCAATTGCTTCTTTGATATTTTCTAATGCCTCTTCGTATCTCTCACCCTGCGATACGCACCCAGGTAGAGATGGCACGGGCACGTATACCGTATACCCCCCTTCAGCGTGTGGTTCTAAAACGACTTTTAGTTTCGTATATTCTTTATGCCTTTTGGATATAATTAATTCTGTTAAAGACCTAAAGTTTTATCTTTTTTGATATTGCTCAATGAAAATATGATAATAATATACAGACAC
This sequence comes from Methanosarcinales archaeon, assembly GCA_030665925.1. Taxonomy (GTDB): domain Archaea; phylum Halobacteriota; class Syntropharchaeia; order Alkanophagales; family Methanospirareceae; genus JACGMN01. Next base: position 7,342 of record DAOUYX010000067.1, read on the forward strand.
AAAACAAATCAATAATAATAAAAGAGACTTTAATTACAGTTGGTAGCATAATGTCACCATAACAACATAAGTAAATAAGATAAAAGCAAGAAAAGAGCGATGGAATGATAAAGTAAAACATAGGGAAAAAGGGTAGTGTCCTGATATGTGGTTGATATATATGTGTAGATTATCTACCTATATTTATGCCAAATAGCAAATTAGAGGCAGATCCTCAAAAAGAGTTTTGCTCCAATCCAAATTGCCGGGATTACGGCAAAAGAGGTGCAGGCAACATAGTTAAATATGGACATTACAAAAACGGCAGGCAGCGATTTAAATGCAAAACATGCGACAGTGTCTTTGTGGAAACCAAAAACACGATCTTCTACAATCGCAAGTTATCAGAGGACCAGATAATCATGATCTGCAAATTGCTGGTGGAGAAAAACGGAATAAGAGCTATTGAACGCATAATGGAGATCCATCGCGACACGGTATCAGATGTCGTAGAAGACTTAGCAAGACACGCAAGGGATGTAACGGACTTTTTGATAAGAGATGTTGG
>DAOUYX010000105.1 GCA_030665925.1 Methanosarcinales archaeon
GTGTTTATCGTTCTTATGTTCCCCTTCCATAGTCTCACAATTTCTTGCAAATCCGTCTCTACGGCTTTCCGTATTTCCCAGCTTTCCATAACTAAAGCCTTTCCTTTTGGTAAAATAAAAGCCTTTGCGGAAAAGAAAGAAACTATCTGGCTGGGAGGGTTGATAAGGGGGGTCTGGCCCCTTATTGTTAGAACAGTTTCCCCCTGTTCATTATCTCGTTCGGGTCAAGAACACGCAGGAACTTCTTCCAGACTTCGGCAAGATACCCTATCCTATCCGCCGTCGGCCCTATTATCCCCGCGTAAGGTCGGAACCAGCCGTAAATACCCAAATCCAGCAATCTCTGGAATTGCTTCTCATTGTAATTCCGCAACTTCTCGCCGAATCCTAAGTCGCCGCCGTCGTAGAATATATCCAGCTCGAAATAGCAGAGCTGCCCGTGGAAACTGTAAATCGGATTGATGTAGAAATGAATGTGGTCTTGCGGGATTCCAACTTCCAACGCCGTCTTTTCGTGCACCTCGTAATACTGCGCAGCCAGCGTCAAAGGTCCGTAGAGACCGATGCAATGGTAATTCCCGCGCAAGCCGAAGACCATGCAGCTCTTCTCCGCACCGCCTAAACTCTCCTCCTCGAATGTCCTCTTGAACTCCTCCGGGAATTCCAATACCGTCCCGCCAGACTCCTTTATGTATTCCTGCACTAACTTGTCCTTCGCCTCGAATATCCCGTCTACACCTTCCACCAGCACGCACAAGACGAACTTCGGCAGCTTCTCGTAGGGGTAATCGAAAGTGCCGCAGATCCCTTTCAACCAGCTCTGATTGTCCACTAACCGGATGCTCGCAGCCAGTTCGTCGTGCATCAAATTGTAAATGATCTTCCTCGGCGTGCCTGCATCGTCAAAGCCAACGAAGTACTCTTTCCGGTTGTCGTACAGCCGATAAAGCTTTGCCGTTAATTCGGTCACCACGCCGCACGTGCCGGGATGCGCGCAGAACACACCCGTGAAGTCGGGACCTACACCATATCGGAAATACGGCATCTCGGAAAGCGACCTCGATCCAGTCTTTATTGTCTCCCCGTTCGGAAGAACCATCTCGTACGACAACGTGTGGTCGTGACCGTCCACCGCCGAAGTTTGATATATCCCCCGCAAATAGTAATTCGCCAGTACGCTTGCCGTAAGCGGCGCATCCGGGAATGCAGGTCTGAGCTTGTATTTCTTCGTCTTCTCAAGCAGCATTCCGAAGGTCACACCCGGCTCTACGGTCGCAGTCATCATCTCCGGATTTATCTCCACTATTCGGTTCATCCGCGACAGGTCCAGAAGAATACTGCGCTCGTGGACTGGAATGGTCAATCCCCTTACGTTTATTCCCGTGCTGTAAGGTATCACCGGTATCTTCTCATTATTCGCGAACGTCAAAACACGCCGCACTTCTTCTTTGTTCCCTGGTCGCACGATGTACGCGGGATTCTTCGCGGGCACGAAGTGCCAGTGCTGGTCCCTCGAATAAGAAGCGCAGATTGCTTTGTCGTCAGTCGCATTCTCCTCTCCTACTATCGTCTGCAATTCCTTTACAAACTTCGATAAAGATCGAGTCATTTTCATTATCCCTCCAAACTCCTGTTTACAAGTTCCACAATGTCGTACACTTCCGTTCCTTTCCCCTCCTTATCTGCCGCTTCCTTCAAGTTCCTTTTACAGAACGGGCACGCACTCACAAGCGCCGCAGCACCAGCTTCTTTCGCTTCTTTCAGCCGTTCCTCGGCACTCCACAATGCGAACTCGTCATAAGCGGATTTAACGCCGCCGCCAGAGCCGCAGCACCACGCCTCCTCGCGCTCACGCTTCATCTTCTTTATATCTGCTACGGTGCTCAAAACCGCTCTCGGCTCGTCGTAAATGCCCAAATCCCTGCCTAAATGGCAGGGGTCGTGGTACGCCACTTCCAGTCCCAGCTTCTTCACCTTCATGCTGCCCAGTCGCGTTAAGAGCTGCGTGGAATGCAGTAGCTCGACGCCCATATCGGGATAATTCCTCTCGAACGTCATCAAACACCCGGGACAGGTGAAAACAACGGTCTTCGCACCGCTCATTTTTATCTCCTCGATGTTATGCTCCATAAGCTCCTTCGCAGCTTCTACCTGTCCCGTTCTGAGTAGAACCGAGCCGCAGCACCACTCCTCATCCATTACCTGATATTTTATCCCCAGCTTGTCAAAGATCTGCAGCATGGCGTCTGCGATCTCAGGCACACGGTATCGGGCGGTACAGCCGATGTAATACAGAACATCCGCATTTCCGTCGGTTGATTTCGCTTTATACTCGTATTTCTCGCCGTACGCATTCCTCGTCTCTTTTATCTTATCTGCAATGTTTTTATGAACGTCAAGAGCCCACCCTTTCTTCACCAGCTCTGCCCTCATTTCCTCAAACAGTTCCGGCAGCCTCAGCTCCATACTTGTTATCTGCTTGCATCTCTCATAACACGCTCCGCATAGCGTGCACGCATAGGCGGATTTCAGCAAACCTTCTGAAGGCTCCGTTATCTCACCATCCAGTATCTCCCTGAAAATCTCCATCCGACCAGGCGCATAGAACGCCTGATAGCCGTAGAATTGCCCGCTGGGGCACAAAGGCAGCCATTCTGCATTCGGGTGAAAACTCGAAATGCTACATAATTTACACTTCACACAATGATGTATTGCACTTAAAATCTCTTCTTTCCTTTCCTGTTCCATAGCTTCTTGCTCTTCCCCTTTTCTTTATTTATCCCTGATGTTGTTCTATTTCGTATAAGGTAGTTTCGATTCTTATTCCTCCTTACCCACAGCAGTCATGTAAATAACGCTCTCCTCCTCGCCGTCAACGCCTATTAACGCGTTTACCTCGTCGTCGTAGAGCGCGCCAATCTGACAACTGCCGAGTTTCAGTGCAACGGCAGCTAACGCCACGTTCTGCGCGATGTGCCCCGCATCCAGATAGACGTAGCGGTAGGCTCGCTGCTCGTATTTCCACTTTGACCGTTCGAACACGGCAGTCCAGATGAAGACTACGTTCGCATGGTGCGCCATCTCCTGATCAAGCGCAGCCTGAGCAACCGAGAGCCGAAAATCTCCCACTCGTAACTGGTCAAGCTCGTGCTTATCCACCGCATAATGATAGACACCGGGTTCAACGTCCGCGACGGAATTAACCACGAGATACGTTTCGACTGGATACAGTGCGCCGGCGGATGGCGCGGTTCTGAATCCTGATTCGTGATTGGTAATTCCCTGTGCCGCCCACAGCAGTTGCGACAGTTCCGATTTTGTCATTGGCGCATCCTTGAAGTGTCGAACACTCCGACGACTACGTAAAACCTCCCACAGCGGCGCGCCACCTTCGCGTTGTGGAGGTTCGAGCTGAATTTTTGGTGCCGAGGGATACCGCTTATACGTCTCGGTTTTACTCGCCCAATCTAAGTGCCACGCGGGAAGACGTCCACGATGATACTTCGTCTCTTGCTGGAATTGATCTCCAATTTCTTCTTCCTTATCTCCCTTATCCATATTCTAATCACCTTCCTATGCTTTGAGCTCTTCAACAATCTCTTCTATCGCATCTGCATCGGTCTCTTCAAACTCCACATACGCATCTTCAAGGACGTAGAACGCACTCTTTTGCGCAATGCTCTCCTTGGTAATCAGTTTATCTATCTTATTGGTAACCAAGAGCTCAGCAGCTTTAAGCCCTTTCCTTCTTTCTAACGCAAGATAGGGATTCTTTATGAATCGCATATCAGTCAGCTCGTTATCCGCTGTTCGTAGATCAAAGAGACAGAAATACTCCGCCGCCCCGAAATGCCCTGAGACTTTGGAACTCAGACCTTTATTCTCTGTACAGGGGATGGCATACCGTATATACTCCTTCTCCTCAGGCTCCATGTGTACGAGTACCCGATCTACATTCTTTATCTCGGATTTAATCTGCTCTTCTATACGATCGCTCAGTTGATGTGCCCGTTCAAGGTCTTTGAGGTTCGTTTCTATCTCCAGCTCGATAAACATGAATTTACCAGAGCTTCTCGCTTTTAGAGAGCGTATCTTCCTGACACCGTAAGTTCCAGATGCAACCTCTCGTATTCTGTTGAGACTTTCATAGCCGATGGATGCGTCCAGCAGAACCTTTATTGCATCTTTTAATATTTCGTAGCCCGCTCGGAAGACGAATACAGAGACAAAAATACCTGCAATCGCATCAAGAGAAGAGAACCCAAAGTAGTAGCCCAGCAGCCCTAAGAGTACGGCTGCGGAGGCGTACGTATCCGCTTGTGTATGCTTCCCGTCGGCGATTAAGCTGGGTGAATTTAGCTCCCGTCCAACCTTGAGCTTATACCTGCTTAAAAGCACGGTGAACACCAAAGACGTCAGCGCGGCTGCGATTGCAAACGGCAGATTCGTCAGGACAACCGTTCCAAACTTTTCGACCGAGGTGAGTATGATCTCATAGCCCGCATAAAAGATCGCGAGTGCAAGGAAAAGACTCACTATATTCTCTGCCTTATAAAAGCCATAGGGAAACGCCTTCGTGGGCTTACGACTGGAGATCTTAAGTCCTATAAGAACTCCAACGGAACTGATAACATCAGTAAGCGAGTGAATAGCATCAGCAGTCAGGGCGATACTACCCGAAAGAATGCCAAAGAAATATTTTATGATCGCGAGAAAGGCTGTTACTCCTATTGACACAAAAGCGGCTTTTTTATCTCGCTCTAAATGAATCATCGTACGTGCATTCTTACAGTACAGTAACCATGACAGAATTGTGTTATTGCCACTCTACTCTACGCCTTACCCTTTGTCAACTGCTCCACCGCTTTTTCCGTAGCGTCAACCATAACGTCGCGATGCAACGACACGCAGGGATCAAAGCTCTTCTCCATCCTACTCAATTCCTTCGCGGTCATCCCCATCCTTATCGCATTGCAGAGTCCGTCTATCCGATCTGCAACCATTTCCTCGGAAATTATCTGCGCCCCTATCAACCGCTCGGAATACGCATCGAAGAGCAATTTCACTGCCATTGACTTCCGTCCCGGATAGAATCGTGCCTTCGTAGGCTTATCCTTCTTGCCGCTTACTATTCGTATCCCACAGCGTTCCGCGGTTGCCGCTGTAATTCCTACGGAACCAACTTGTAAATTGGCAATCGCTGCGATTGCGGGACTCAAAGCGGGTTCAAGCGGGTAGCTGACGCCCAGAATGTTGTTGATGACCACTTTAGCCTGCACCAACGCGGACGAGGCGAATTGACTCAGCCGCGGACGAAGCGTAATGGCGTCTAAGACCTCGACACAGTCGCCAACCGTATAGACGTTGTCTATGTACGCGCCGCCTTTCTTGACGTGTAAAAACTGATCCGTAACGATCCCTCCGGTCTCCCCTATTTTGATACCCGCGTCTTTCGCCAAATCGGCATTCGGAAGCATCCCCTTCGAGATTACGACTATATCCGCAGGAATCTCCTCGCCTTCTACCACTACCGATTTTACCGCTCCACCATCGCCTTTTAGTGCGTCTACCGATTTGCCAGTGACGAATGTGGCTCCCTCTTTATCCAGCCTCTCACGCACTATCGTGCCCATATCGGGATCCAAACTGCTGGATAGTGGCGTTGGATGTCCACTCACGAGGGTTGTTTTCAATCCCCTTTTCAGAAAAGCAAGCGCTACTTGCAGTCCAATCGTACCGCAGCCGAGAACCACTGCATTCTTCGCTTCCGGCGCGTTCATAGCCGCTGCTATCTTCTCACCGTCTTCCACCGTGCTCATCGTATAAACACCGTTTAGGTCGGTTCCTTCGATCGCAGGGATACGGGGCTTTCTTCCTGTCCCGATCACTAAATAGTCGTATTTCAGCTCATCG
>DAOUYX010000131.1 GCA_030665925.1 Methanosarcinales archaeon
AAAATTCCCGCAGTCTCCGCCCGACATCGTCCTCACCCAAAAGCTTCATTACACTTTCGTAATAACTCGCATTCGTACCAAAATCCAACCATGCCGTCCGATCACTTAACGGATAGCTTTTTATCAGCGCTCGTGAATCAAGACGAGTGAGTTCGTTCTTTATCTGATCTGCACGCTCGCGGAGCCACTCACTGGCCTCATACTCAGCCGAAATCCAGGTCTGCCACAGCTCGTCCGAGTTGAACTTCCCGGTTCTTGCAGCAAGCTCAGTGCTAAACGCATCGAGCATGCATTCGGTCACAACACCGCTCATTGCAAACATTCCCATATTCACCATCACTTCGCCGTTCCACCTGTGCACCATCATCTTCGCCACTTCGTAGCTACGGCTGTCCTCGAAATCAAGCAGTTCGCAACCTTTCCCTTCCGCACACCGGACTATTTGAATGCCGTAGGTGCGTGCGATCTCCTCCGTGAGCTTTGTTTTTAAGCCAAAGAGCATGACATGCGTATTCTGCGCACATTTCCGTATCTCCTCTGCACTGTCCTCGAATAACAAGAACTGGTCGCCCCACGTAACCAGTATGCGCGCCGGAATCGCGAAATCCTGAAACTGCTTTATCACGCCCTCCAATAACGTGAGGTTTGGAACCTCTATAAACGATTTATTCTTAACTGTCCTCGTGAGAATGTTTCTGGTGCCCTCGCCTGCAGTATGCACGATAAGAACGCTTTTTCCTCGCTTTACCTCTTCCACAAGATCTTTCCCTATTGCTTTGCTCGCATTTTCTATCGCGAAGAGAGTGCCGAGCCCGTTGCCCGCAGCACCATTCCAGGCACTTTCAGAAACCGGCACAAAAATCGAATCGAGGAGCACAAGCGGTGAGCACGCCAACTTCCGTGCGTCGAAATCGTCAGTAACAACCACCACAATATAATCAAACATGTTAGCTAATTTTTTATAAGCGGCAGTCACATTTAAATTTAGCCTCAAAATGAAGATAAAAGCGAAAATCAAGATAAGCGGAGAAAATACGGATTTGACAGCGATTCCGTTGATGCGCGATAATATAGATACGATGAAGACGGTGGTAAAGGCTAAAAGCGCGGTAACCTACTTTGAAGCCGATAAAATAGGATCGCTCATAGCAAGCGTGGATGATTATTTGATGAATGCAAAGATTGCACGAGATATCGTGGAACTGGCAGTGGGTGAACATGACAAACCAGAGTGAGAAGCCAAGGGCTATGGAATTCGAGCTCAAAGCTGCTCTGAAATGCAGTAGCAGCCTCAGCGGAGCCGTCAGTCCATCCGAGATAACCGAGTTCGTGGCGTATTGTAACACGGACTTATTAAAAAGAGGTGCGCCACCAGGTTGCGGTGCGGAGATTGCGGGGTGGAACGTTGCAGAGGATAAAATTGAGCTGGAGATAGTCTCCGACCGATTTGTACGGGCGCATGATGCTCTGCTTCGATTAAAAAAGGAACTTGGCAAATTATTGGGGAAACACCGTATCGGAATACGCGATATTGAGATAGAGGACTACAGGATAGCACTGGAATGGGAAGATGAGGAAGGCTTGAAGATACGGAAATTACCGTTTGTAAAGGGAATAAGGCAAGAAAAAGGGCGCTTAGAGCTATTATTAGATGTTGATGAATCTTTGTTAGATAAACGGATTCCTGATAGGCTGATACGATTATTAGAGGAAAAAAGGGACGCTGTCAGGTGGAAAGGTAAAAGTGAGCACTGGGAACTGCTCTTCGAGAGCGACAAGAAAACGTTCCATTTCGATAAAGACCCCACAGAGGAGATGTTAAAGCGTGGTTGGCTACAGCATGCAGCAGGCAGAGGACAGTATATATACGGACCGCAGATAACGAAGATTTTCAGAGCTTTTGAGAAGATATTGCTTGACGAGGTGTGCACGCCGTTGGGCTATAAAGAGATGATCTTCCCCAAATTCGTGGCTTGGGACGTGTGGAAGCGATCAGGTCATGCAAAGGGGATTTATCCAGAAGCGTATTATGTCTGCACGCCAAAGACGCGAGATCCCGAGTACTGGGAGGACGTGATGGATTATTTCAAAGTGACGAATGAAGTTCCCGTAGATATGATAATGGGGAAGATAGAGAACGTTGGCGGAATGTGCTATGCGCAATGCCCCCCCTTTTGGATCTTTCTGCAGGGTAAGATTATGCCGGACGAAATCCTGCCGATTATGGTTTTTGACCGGTCGGGGACTTCTCACAGGTACGAAAGCGGTGGACTGCACGGTATAGAGCGGCTTGACGAGTTCCATCGTGTGGAAATTTTGTGGATGGGTACGAAGCAGCAGGTGATAGAGCATTCAAAGGTATTGCAGGAGGAGTATCGCCACATATTCAATGATATTCTGGACATTGAGTGGCGCGAGGCGTGGGTGACGCCCTGGTTCATGGCACAGGAAGGAAAGGCTGGTTTAGCAGAGATTAAAGAGGTGGGGACCATAGATTACGAGGCGGTATTGCCTTACAGCGATAAATGGCTCGAATTCCAAAACGTAAGTGTAAACGGCGACAAATACCCTAAGGGGTTCAGTGTGAAGCTGCAAAGCGGTGAGGATTTGTGGTCCGGGTGCTCAGGTGTAGGCTTGGAGCGGTGGGCTGCGGTTTTTCTCGCGCAAAAGGGATTAGACGCAGATAAATGGCCTGCAAAGTTTCGCGCTATCGTAGGGGAACTGCCAGAGGTGTTCAGGTTTCTTTAAACAAACCTTTCTTTAAAAAGAAAGCTTTACCAAAGAAATGAAAGAAAAGGAGAAAGAGGAGGAAATCCTGGGGATATTGGAGGGGAATGCACGGCTGAGTGATGCAGAGATAGCACAGATGGTGGGGCTGGAAGAGAACGAGGTGAAGGAACTCATCTCGGGATTGGAACGTAAGAAGATCATAAGGAGATATAAAGCAGTGATAAATTACGAAAAAGCAGGAGTAGAGACCGTGCAAGCGTTAATAGACGTTAAAGTCAGTCCTGAGAGGAATACTGGCTACGACTCCGTTGCAGAACGGATTTCGAGGTTTCCTGAGGTCACGTCTGTGCGGTTAGTTTCCGGCGAGTACGACCTTTCAGTATTGGTATCCGGGAAGACGATGCATGAAGTCGCGTATTTCGTTGCGGCAAAGATAGCACCGCTGGAACAGGTTCGTAACGCGGTAACACATTTCTTACTCAAGACGTATAAAGAGAATGGTGAGATCTACGGCGAGGAGGAGCAAGGGAAGAGATTAGCAGTGACACTATAGTAAATCCCCATTTCCAAATTATGGGAAAGAAAAATGGATAAGATGTCAGATAGGGTTGCCGAACGAGTAGGACAGATGAAAGGATCGGGGATACGGGAGTTCTTCGATATTGCACAAAGTATGGAAGGGGCGATTTCGTTGGGTGTTGGCGAGCCGGATTTCGTAACCCCGTGGAGCATAAGAGAAGCGTGCATATTCTCATTGGAAAAGGGTTATACCTCTTATACCTCTAATTGGGGGCTGCTTGAATTACGAGAAGCGCTTTCTGATACGATTTATAAAGAAACCGGTGTGTATTACGAGCCCGAAGGCGAGCTGCTGATTACCACGGGGGTAAGCGAAGCGTTTGATCTGTCGCTTCGTGCCCTTCTCAATCCGGGCGACGAGGTAATACTTCATGAGCCGTCTTATGTGAGTTACAAGCCGTGCACGATATTCGCGGGCGGAACGCCGGTATGCGTAGCTACGGGAGTTGAGGATGAATTCAAGGTGCGAGCGGAACAGATAGAGGAGCGGATAACGGAACACACAAAAGCAGTTATTTTGAGCTACCCGAACAACCCCACGGGCGCAACGCTGAGCAGGAAAGACCTGGAAGAGATCGCAGACGTGGCGAACGAGCACGACTTGCTTGTTATATCAGATGAAGTGTACGGCAGGTTGACGTACGATGGTACGCACGTATGCTTCTCCTCGCTTAATGGGATGCGAGACCGGACGATTCTGCTGAACGGTTTCTCCAAGGCGTATGCGATGACCGGGTGGCGATTGGGGTATGCCGCGGGCAATAAAGAGCTAATAGAAGCGATGATGAAGATCCATCAATACGTAATGCTCTGTGCGCCGATTACCGCGCAGATGGCAGCGATGGAAGCTTTGAGATGCGATGACGAGGTAGAGCGGATGATAAGCGAGTACAACAGGAGGCGGAGGTTGATGGTGGAAGGGCTGAATAATCTGGGATTGGAGTGTTTTGAGCCAAAAGGCGCGTTTTATACCTTCCCTTCTATTCAAAATACTGGTCTCACATCGGAGGAGTTTGCGAAGCGACTGCTTTTAGAGGAAAAAGTGGTCGTAATACCCGGAAGTGTATTTGGCGCGTGTGGCGAAGGATTCGTAAGATGTTCTTATGCGGTATCGCAGTATGAAATAAAGGAGGCTTTGGAGAGGATAGGGAGCTTTTTGGCTGGCATCGGGTAGTATAAAACCCATAAAACTGGCTCTTACCCACAGATCCATCATACCGATAGTTTAGGAGCAACTAACGAGATTATTACATACACCGAGTTTCGCGATGCAGATAGGAAAATTTTTAAATACCGGAACACCAGCAATAAGATAGTTTCTTTGATTAACCTTCCTTTTATAAAGAAAAGGTTGTAAAAAAAGTTGAAATGATAG
>DAOUYX010000053.1 GCA_030665925.1 Methanosarcinales archaeon
TTTTCACTACGATAAGCTAAAGGAGTTGGGAGAGCTATTTATTAATGGAGTTATCTCCTTAGAGGACTTCCTTTTGTATTCCGCGAGCAATACGAAAGTCAGTGATGCCACGTTCATCAGCGACTTCAGAATCATCAATCACAACAAACGACACCTTACCAAGCCGAAAGAGCTAATCAAAACGATAAAAACGGGTAAACTAAAAAAGGGGATTGGCTCATCATCGACGGCGGTTTAAAATCGGGCGAACTCATAAAAGAAGCGAGAAGAGCCGGCGTAAAGCTAATAACCCGGTTGAACTCGAATTTCGTAGTCGTACGATTCGGTGCCAAATTCAGAAAGGAAGAAAGAGCTGAAATCGTATTTGGGGATTGAAGGAAGCTATTTCAGGAAAAAGGAGAAAAAGTATGGCTCTATTTTCGTGATTTGTTTGGTCTATAATTTCATTCAATACGTGAGGCTGTATCTCCCAGACACGAGCTTTAAAGACGTTTTAGATGGATATCCGTTTATTTATTGCGGGAACGCCCGCCAGAATGCGTAGCTTCACTTGAAAACGCCATTGAACGGATTTCCGAAGATAAGGGGTACGTGAAGTCTAATAAAATAAATACCGATCTAATCGGGGCTATACCGCTATCGGACGCAATGGCTACTTGAAAAGGATAAAAGAAACAGTGTGAAGATGAGTTATTAGAAAAAAGAACCAGGGTTTTTATCGGAGGTAAAAAAGTTGTTGGCAAAGCTCTCTTTAGATAGGTTAGTTAGTCAAGAGATCTCGCTGAGAACTTTTGCGCTGGTAACACCACCCACAATCAAACTCACGTAATACGTGCTCAATCTCCAGATGACCACGAAAATACCTAATATGGGCGCTCCCACCAGGGTATGATATAGATAAGCGATACCAAATTCCGCTACGCCACTGCCGCCGGGAGTTACGGGAAACGCAACGATTATAAGGAGGATAAATTGCGCGGCAATTGACTGAAGCCAAACGGGCTTTGCACCGAAGCCGAGCAGTAATAACGAAGGTACCATAAACGCCACCAACCAAAATGCGATGGTAATGAGTAAAGCGAGCACGAGAGTGGTTTTTCCTTCGCACTGAAATCTCTTTATCGCTTTGTAAAAATTGTCCAACTCTCGATGGAACTTATCCTCTACCTTTTCCAGTCTTTTACTCTTTATCTTTGAGAATAAGAAATCAATGACTTTCTTTACCTTTTCCGGCCTCGCAAGACTGTAAGCCATGATCACAACGCCCGCGGAGAGACAAGCTCCGATGACCGTAAAGATAGCGTATGGAATTGAATGACGGGGTAATACAGCTCTAAACAGCAGGAAACTTATTGCAGCGCCAATCATAATGACGACAAAGTCCAACAGTCTCTCTCCAAAGACCACCGCTGTTCCATCTCCAACGCTAAGCCCGTTTTTATTCAGCAGGTAAATCCTCACGGGTTCGCCGCCAAATTGCGAAGGCGTTATGCAGGCTGCAAAGAGGCTTGCTAAAATTATCTTTAGTGATTTCGATAGTTTTAAATCATTCGCTTTCCCCTTTTCTCCCAGCCCATCAGCACTAATTCCAATAAAATCACTCATTATTTTCAGTCGAACGCTCCATATTACGAAACCTCCTATGTGCGTTCCAATTGCTAATACTAAATAAAATGCGTTGATTTTTGCAAGTGCGTCAATTGTTTCTGAGGTTATTTTGTATGGCGAGAAAAAGAGGATGAAGAGTATGGCTGTGAGACTTATTGCAAGAGATGCGGTTAGCAATAGTAGTTTCCGATGTTCAAGCATAAAAATGGAATAGGTGTAGTAGGCATATAAAGTTAAAACGTCTGGAGCTAAGCAGGTTGGGGAGAAGGAGAGGTTTGGGAAAGGTTATCATAAGTTTTCTGACGTACCAGAAGAGATAGGATGCGAGGACTCGCAAAATGATTTAGCCGCATAATAAGTGAACAGAGCTACTATCACCCCGGCAAAGACATCGAGAATCCAATGTATTCCAAGATACAATACGGAGAAAACAATGGTTGGTGATGCAACGCAGAGAAAAATCTTATAACGTTTGAAATCGGTGCCGCGAATAATTAAAAATGCGCTAAGCACCATAGCCACGTGCAAACTAGGAAAACAGTTGTCTAATGGATCAATAGTAGTAATAATCGAGAATAGGTGTGGGAATTGTTCGTACATGAGCGGTTGCACAGTTTGTAACGATGCCCCAGCAATGGAGACATTGAAAAGCATGAAAAAAGGAAATGCTATTAAATAATTGAGTGAGAACATCAAAGAGAACCGTTTGAATAATAACGTCTGCCGATAGTATATCAATATTAAAAATGTGAGGCATATAGCACAGATATATATTACAAGATAAGAAAAAGACATTAAATATGTGAGTGAGGGGAAAATCGCCTTTTGAAAGATATGAACGGTATCGGATTCAATAGCTTTAATAACTGCTGTACCGTCATAATACCGGAATGCCAACATAATTTTTCGCTGAATTGATGCTTGTGTAAGGAACAACACAAAAACCAGCAGGGATAATGAGATGTGGAAACGACATTCTTTGATAAACTGCTTATATTTTTCCCTTCGCGATCCTGATTCTTCTTTATTCGTCCACATGGATAACTATATGCAGGTTGTATCTAAAGAAAGAGTTTTACAAGGAACGCAATAAGCCAACCGGAATATATCAGAATGGTAGATCGGATGAACGTGCCTGTAATCACTGCAAGCCAGGTCATCAAAGGCGTCATTCCTATTAGCCTACCAACTATTGATCCCACAACACTTCCCGCTACGAAGGGAAACATGACTAAAATAACAAGCCCTACAAACCCAAATCGCTTGGCCCATTTATATTTTTTAATTGCCTTTTCTCCATTTTCCTCTGCCCTTTCCACAAATTTTCCCAAAAACGGTATCTTCTTCGCGTAATCAAAGTTCCAGACCAAAAACAGAGCGAGGAGGGCATCAGTGTAAACAACAAATAATATAAAGTTAGCTGGTGGGAGTATTAATCCCACAGGAACAGCAATTAACGGACCACCAATAGGAGACGCATAGGCAATAAACACTGCCGCATATTTCGTGTATGTATCAGGGCTTGTGAGCAAAAAGAATAACACGGTGGCGCCTGCAAGACCAAAAGGAATGACGAGTTTTGCTATCGCTATCATCTTCATTTGCCTTATCACATCCACTTTTTCCTGCACACTCGTCTCAATTTCTTTTATCATACAACTTGTGCCTTCGGTAAAAACCTCGCTAAAAATATTCCTGATGTTTTCCCTTGGGTTTTTACATCAAATATACAAGTGCTAACATTTAACAAAGAAATTATCAAATATAAAGGTGAGGGGAAATGAAATTAAGAGTAGTATATGATAACGAAGCGAAAGAAGGATTGAAAAGCGACTGGGGCTTCTCGTGTCTGATCGAATCTGGAGGCAGGAAACTACTGTTTGATACCGGGGCGTCAGGTAAGATATTAGCTTACAACATGCAGCAGTTGGAGCTAAGAAAAGAAGAGATCGAGATTATTGCACTCTCACACGAGCATTGGGACCACGTTGGTGGTCTTGACGCGGTATTACATCCCGGAGTGACAGTGTATCTACCCCACTCATTCTCACGCAGATTGAAGGAAGAAGTGGCACGTGAAGCGGACGTTTTTGAGGTTTCGGAACCGAGAGATATTATTCCGGGGGTTCATACAACGGGAGAGCTTGGACGGGGGATAAGAGAGCAGTCATTAGTTCTGGATGCGGAAGAAGGCGTGGTTGTTTTGACCGGCTGTGCGCATCCGGGTTTAGAGAACATTTTAGAGGCTGCAACGGTGTTCGGTGAGCTGTACGGTGTGATCGGCGGTTTTCACGGGTTTGATAAGCTGGAGTCGTTACAAGGATTGGAACTGATAATACCCTGCCATTGCACGGTGCGTAAGAAAGAGATATTGGAAATGTATCCGGAGAAGACGGTACGGTGTGGAGCCGGCATAGAGATCGAGCTATAAATGCGATTCGTGTACGGGCCGGTGGCATCGTGGAGACTGGGCAGGTCGTTGGGCGTGGACATTTTAAGCACGACAGAGAAGACCTGCTCGTTTGACTGCGTCTATTGTCAGCTTGGTGGAACGGCGAATAAAACGGCGGAATGGAAGGTGTACGTACGGATGGAGGAGATCGAACGTGAGATTAAAGCGATTGCGGATACCATTGCGGATACTACCGATGTGATTACGTTTGCGGGTATGGGCGAGCCGACACTGGGCGTGAATCTCGGCGAGGTTGCAGAGGTAATCCGAAGAGAGTGCCCTAAAACACCGATTGCCATCCTGACAAACTCCGCTTTAGTTACGGACAAACGGGTACAGGAAGAATTGAAGAAGCTGGACATCGTAGTCGCCAAGCTCGATGCTTCTGATCAGAGTATCTTTGAAAGAGTTAACCGGCCAGTAAGCGAAGAGATTAAGCTCGAAGCGATTGTAGAGGGGCTCACGGAATTTAGAAGAGGATACAAGGGCAAATTATGTCTGCAAATGATGTTCGTTGATGATAATAAAGATTCTGGGGCGGAAATGGCACGTATAGCGGAGGAGATACAGCCGGATGAGGTGCAGCTTAATACGCCGCTGAGACCTTGTCCCATAAAACCGCTTTCACAAGAGGAGATGGAGCGCATAGAGAAGCACTTTAAAGGATTCAAGGTCAGTTCGGTTTACGAGAAGATGAAGCCGGAAGTAAGGGTGATTGATAAGGTGGAAGTGATAAAAAGGCGGGGTGCTGAGGAGTAGTGCCGGCTGTGTGATTTTGAGGGTTGCCGCGCCCTCTATTTTTATTCATTCATTCATTCTGCTAAAATATCGCGGAAGTTTTAAATACCAGTAACTCCTTACGGTTATAAGATGTCTGAAGAAAAGAAGAGGCGATTAACCGCGAAAAAAGCAGCAGAAATTGCCACGAGATATTTAGCTGAAATGAAAAATCTACGCGTTTATGACATTAGCTTAGAAGAAATTGAATTAGCCGATGATAGGAAATCTTGGTTGGTCACTCTAGGACATCCAAGGAGTTATTTAGGCACTATGAAGGATTATAAGATAATAAAAGTAGACGCAGAAACGGGAGAGGTTCTTTCTATGAAGATGAGAATTGTAGAATGAACTAATGTCAATTAGAGAGAAGAATATCCGGTCATATTTTAGAAAAGGGATTATCGTTGATACTGGCCCGCTAATACTATTATTAGCTGGCTATTACAATTATGACACGATAGGTAAAAACAAATTAACAGAGGAATTTACAAAGGAGGACTTTGATATATTGTTCAAATTCTTATCAAATTTTAGAGGAATTATAGTTACCCCTCATGTATTAACAGAAGTCTCAAATTTGATTAATACCAAAGTTAACAAGGACGATTTTATTGAGAGAATAATTGAAAAGTTGTCAAGTTTTAAAGAGGTATACATCCAAAAAGATGAAATATTGGCTGGAGAAGAAGTCAAGAAAGTAGGAATAACGGATGCCGGCATTTTGTTAGCCTCTGAAAAGAGGGATAACTTGATTCTTACAAAAGACTTTAAATTCGAAAATCTGTGTATATCCAAGGGATTACCGGTTATTCATTTTGATAAATTAAGAGAGGAAAGTTGGTTTGGTTAAGTGCATGCACCCTGGAGTAATAACTGGACACAACTTCAGGGTAGCCCCAGCATTGCAGGTCTCTCTCTGATTATAGAGTGCAAAAATTCCTATTCCCTTATTCTAATTCCCGCCCCCTTCACATCGGCAACACACCATACGCCACGAACAGCGATGAGAACAGGATAGCAAGCATATTCATTGCCTTGACTTGATCAGCGGATTAATCGCAGGACCCGCGGTATCTTTGAACGGGTCACCGACCGTATCGCCGACAACTGCGGCTTTATGTGCATCGCTGCCCATCGAGAAGATAAGCCTGCTTAAACAGCTAACATGACAAAGAGTGGTGCGAAAATCACAGCTATCTTACCTACCAGCTTTATTAGTATGTTCAGTGAAGGACCAGCGGTATCTTTAAAAGGATCGCCTATGGTATCACCAATCACTGCTGCTTTATGGGCTTCACTTCCCTTGCCACCAAATTTGCCAGACTCAATATACTTCTTCGCATTATCCCAGGCGCCACCTGCATTTGCCATCATCACCGCCATCAAAAAACCGGTAACCAGAGCACCGGCAAGCAAGCCTCCAACCGCTTCTACTCCTAAAGTTATACCGACAACGAGGGGAACGAGTATCACCAGAATCCCAGGGAGTAACATTCCTGATATAGCACCTCGTGTGGTTAGATCCACACATTTTACATAGTCCGCTGATGCTTTACCATCGCGCAGCCCGGGGATTTCTCGCCACTGCCGCCTCACTTCCTCCACCACATTAAAAGCACCTTTGCTCACCGCTCGCATTGTCAACGCGCAGAACAAAAAGGTTAGCATACCACCAAGCATCAAGCCAGCAATTACCTCTACGGAGATAAGATTAGCTCCTGTTTCCATAATCCCAGCAACCTGGAAATAGGTAGCTAACCAGGCTAAAGCTGCTAAAGCAGCCGAAGAAATGGCAAAGCCTTTGCCTATGGCTGCGGTGGTGTTGCCCACCGAATCCAAAGCCTCAGTCCGCTCTCGCACCTCCGTGCCCAGCCCAGCCATTTCCGCTATGCCCGCGGCGTTATCTGCTATGGGACCGTAGCAATCCGTAGCTAAAGTCATTCCTAAAATTGCCAGCATGCCCACCGCAGCGATAGCTATACCAAAAAATCCCTCAAAGTAGTTGGAAATCCACATGGCAATGCAGATAGTAATCAAAGGTATTACGGTGCTTAACATACCTACCGATAATCCTTCGATGATGGTGATTCCAGCACCACTCTGAGCTGATTTGGCTATACCTGCTGTCGGTCTACGCTCTGAAGCAGTAAAGTACACAGTAACCCAGCCAACGACAAGACCACAAATAAGCCCTGTAAGCATAGCAATGAAAACCCCTGTTCCCTCAGCTAAAAATTGGGTGATGACAAAGTAGCCGATGATTATCATCAATATGCAGCTTACATAGGTTCCCCGGTTCATGGTAGCTCGTGCTTGCGCCGTTTGCAGCTCGAAACCGCCAGTAACTTCTTTAGGTCTGACAAAGAGTATTCCAATCATGGATGCTACAATGCCTACCGCTCCAATGACCAATGGCAAGGTCACACCCACACCTCCTTCAGGATAAACAATCATACCTAAAACCATGGCAGCCGCTATGGCTGAAACATAGGACTCGAAAAGGTCGGAGCCCATGCCAGTAACGTCACCAACATTATCGCCGACCAGGTCAGCAATAACCGCGGGATTTCTTGGATCGTCCTCCGGAATATCTGCTTCTACTTTTCCCACTAAATCTGCACCAACATCTGCGCTCTTGGTGAAAATGCCGCCTCCGACTCTAAGGAAAAGAGCGACCAAAGAGGATCCAAAGGCATAAGCCAACCAAACGTGAGAATCTGGAAAGAGCATAACCGTAATAACCAGCCCGATTATACCTAAGCCAACGACACATAGCCCCATTACCGCACCAGCGGAGAAAGAAATCTGTAACGCTTTAGCATAGCTGTTGATGGCTGCATTGGCAGTCCTACCATTAGACCTGGTGGCAATGCTCATACCTAAAAATCCGGCTAATGATGACATTACCGTGCCCAGGAGATAAGCCAGAGCACTGCTGGGCGCTATAACAAGGGCGAGGATTAACGCCATAACTATGGTAAAGATGAGCAGTACAATGAATTCCCGGCGTAGAAAAGCCATAGCTCCGCGGTGAATCGCTACAGAAAGCTCCTTTACCTTATCGCTACCCTCGCTTTCTCTTAAAATGCCAAAAGCTAAGTACGCGGCAAAGCAAAGACAAGCAATACCTACTGCCAATACCATCATCAGTATCAATAACATGTTCATTCCCCTATTCTGTATACACAGAGCTATATTTAAAGCTTTCGATATTGTTGAGTAAAGTTAAAAAATGAAGAAAAAGGAACTGGCAATCCTGTTAGAACGTGTGGATGACATACCGGAGCCCGATGCAGACCGCGAGCAGTACTCAACGCCCGCTACGGTAGCTTCCGAATTGTTGTATTTCGCATTCATGAATGGTGATATAGAAGACCAGGTGGTCTACGATCTCGGCTGCGGTAACGGAATACTGGGGATCGGTGCAAAGGTACTGGGTGCGAGAGCAGTAATCGGGATAGACAGCGATGGGATGGCGATAGAAGTTGCACTTCAGAATTGTAAGAGGTTGGGTGTTGAGGTAGCATTCACAAAGTGTGATGTGCGATTAGTAGAAGGAAAAGGGGATACCGTTGTGATGAATCCGCCTTTTGGCGCACAAAGGAAGAACAGACATGCAGATAGGATATTTTTGGAAAAGGCGTTTGAAATCGCACCCGTTGTTTATTCTATACTTAACGAAGGCAGTGAATCTTTTTTAAGAAGTTTCATGCCCTCTGCGGTAATTCATCGTTTTCCAGTCGCTTTTCCACTAAAACGGCGGTTCTGGTTCCACAAAAAAGATAAGAAGTTCATACCTGTAGATATATACAGGGTGGAGAGGATGTGAGGCAAAGCCCCAAATTCATACGTCAATCAAGCGTCCTTTGGCGTTGGGCGATATTCTCTGATTGGTATATTCCTGCGTATCCGCTGCCTGTAGCTTTGGAGAGACAGATAAACACTAACTGGAGAATACGTGCATTTTTCTTCACATAGAACCCTTTTTCATTTAATACAACCATTAGCGATTCGCTTCTACCCTCGTAGCCAGCATCCCAAAATCCCGTTTCAATCGTAACGCCACAGCGTATAAGGCTTGTTCGTGGCGCTCCAATTGCC
>DAOUYX010000086.1 GCA_030665925.1 Methanosarcinales archaeon
GATGATGCGTCTGGTCTGGTCAGGGTCGGTGATTAAAGCGCCTTCGAGCATCGGATAAAGTCTACTTCCGTCCACACTCAGAGCCATCCCTTCAAATCCTCTACTTCGTGGCAGATTTGCATCGGCTGGATCTTCCAGATATGGATTTTGAGGCGACGAGACATTGGGCAACGGAATAGGCGACTCCAATACTTTACCCTCTGCATCCACGTGTAACAAGAAAGGACCGAACTCATCGCCAATCCAGAAGGTCCCATCCTCTATCTGCTGTATAGATTCGATGTCGAAGTCTGCACCCGTCAACAAACGACCTTCCTTGATGGCAGGGTCTACTGAAATCCCGCTGGGTATGCCGTCTTTTGGAGCAGTTCCTTCGACTGGATATTCATCGAGATCGGCAATGATGGTGAATGGGATCAACTCATCTGAGTCATGCAGGGTGATAAAGCTTTCTACTTCAATTGTACCACTTCCATCTGCGGCTGTTTCAAACTCAGGTCGAACTTCGTATATCCTCAATACGTAATCCTGGGAATTTCCCTGACTACCAAAACCATTATCAGACATAGCGTAGAAAGAGTCGTTTTCTTTCTTTAGAACTGCCGAAAATCCCTGAACTGGTTGTTTCTCGATAAACGGCGGTAAGACTCCATTAATTGGTCCCTCACCAATAAATTGCCCTGATGTTGGCCCATGAGCAAAGGTGTAGGCAGGAAGCGCCGCCCGTCCAACAAGAATGTCGCCTCCCACTTCCGCAGTCAAGAGAATGCGTCCTTCGACTTCCGGGCTTACTGGGCTGTTCTCTTCAATATATTCACGCAATACATCACAGTCTACAAACCCCAATAAGACGAAATCGGTTCCATTCTGGAACATCATATACCCGTCACCACCTGAATACAAAAAGTTGTTGGTCACGATGCGATAGGATGCCAGGGGGTCAATTGGCTGATACCCATCCGCCGCTGTCTTTACATCAACGCTTATAATGCGCTCCTCCCGGTTTTTACTTGGATCCCACGTATATCTCAGCCCGGCTACCTGGGGAAATCTTCCTGACACCTCTTCTACCTTACTTACCCCGTTCTCCAGGGCAGCAATAATTTGCTCTCCACTTAGGTTAAATACTGCCAGATAATTCCCAAAGGGCTGCACTTCCATTAGCTTTCCCAGGGTAATATTGCCAGCAGGAATGGATGCGCGAATACCACCGCCATTCTGAATAGCAATGGTAGCATTAACACAACTTGCCTTTGCCAGCATGGCATCTGTAATCAGATTGCCTAAATTCGTCTCACGAGTTCTAACATGTGCCCGCTCACCATCAAGATCAACCAGAGTCTCACCTACTACTGTCTCCATCAGCTCCTCTATCGCTTTCTGGTACTCAGCTAACTTAGCTGCATATTCAGGATCCTCGTCAAACATCTCAACTTCAAGAAGCTCACCACTGTACGTCTGAATAACACCATCTGCATCGAAGGCGACATCGAGCCTGCCCAAGTACTCTCCATGTCCACCAGCTTGAACCACTATCACGGGCTCATCACCATTGATTACCGTGGGATACGGGTCTGGTACGGTATCACTATGCCCACCAACGATAATATCAATCCCTTCCACCTCCTGGGCAAGCGCAATGTCTTCATTCCAGCCCAAATGAGTGAGAGCAATGATTTTATTTATCCCCTGGTCCTCCAAGGCTGCAACTACTTCTTCAGCCGTAGCGGTATGGTCGTTTATGGTGATGTTATCTCCCGGACTGGAAATGACCGCCGTATCCTCCGTGGTCAAGCCAAAGATACCATACTGCTCTCCTCCCTTCTCTATGATAACCCAGGGCTCTATCTTCCCTGCTAATTTTGGCTCATCTGAGAAGTTAAAGTTCGCACTGAGGATAGGGAAACTTGCATTGTCCACAAAGTTAGTCAAATCCTCCGGTCTCGTAGCGAAGTTATCGAACTCATGATTCCCCAGGCACATCGAGTCGTAGCCAAGCATATTCATGAACTCCATGTCAGCCATTCCACGGTAAAGGCTGAAATAGAGGGTACCGGTGAAAACATCGCCAGCATCGAGGAGAAAAGCATTATCTGCTCCTATCTCATCTCGTACTTCTTGCACCGCGGTAGCCCGCCGAGCAATATTATCAAGATGTGCATGGACATCATTTGTATGCAGAATTGTGATGATGTTTCTCTTAGGCGCTCCAGCCAATTTTATGTATCCACTGTCTTCAACCACCTTTTGCCCTTCTTCGCTCAGCACGAAATCTATGAATGCTTTCTCCAACGGTTCAGGCTCTCCTTTCGTTATTAGATACAACGTCCTCACGATTGGATAATCCCCGGAAAGAATATTCTTCACCGTCGCTTCAACTCCATCTATCTTAAGAGCTTTGACCGAAGGGTCAACGTATCCGAGGGAAAGGAAACCAATGCTCTTTTCATCTCTACCGACCGTTGCTCTTACCACGCCATTCGATGACTTCACCGATGCTTCTTCCGCTATTTCTCGCCCAAACGGCTTCATCACGTATTTTTCGAATACTTCTCTTGTCCCTGACCCTTCTTCTCTTGTTATTATTCGAATCGGTGCATCGGCTCCTCCTAATTCCTTCCAGTTCTTTATCTCACCTGCAAATATCTTCGACACATTTTCTATCGTCAGATCACTTACATCGTTATTCGGATGCACAACGATAGCAACGCTATCCTTTCCTATTGCCACCGGCTTCAGGTCTGGATACTTCTCCCACTCTTTCGATTTTATGTCTCTCGATGCTGCACCTATGTCTATCTCGCCTCTGCCTACCGCCTTTACGCCGTGACCCGAACCGCCACCTGAAACTGATATTATCAGTCCGGGATTCTCATCCATGAGAAGCCGTGCACATTCTTGGTTTATCGGCAGCACGGTTGTAGAACCTGCAATTGCCAATTCGCCCGAAAGTGGTGTTGAAGTTGCTTCAACTGCTTCTGAGACGCCGGTAGCACCAGCAATTGCAACTGCTATGATGCACACACTTATAGACGCGAGTGCCAAGATTTTTCCCTTTTCACTTTTGTTTTTGTTCATCTTTTTCCTCTTTCACCTCCTATTTTTACAACTCCTTTTTTTACTATCGCTTTTCCTCTCATTTTTTTTACCTCCTATTCACGAATAAAAAAATAAAGGGGATTTACACCCCCTCAGCCACAAATATTCCTTCTCTATTCTCTAAGCACGCACTCATCCACAATCTCGCCAGAGTCGCTTATCGCCTTCAAGGATACCTTGTCTCCATCCACACTGACCATGCAGTAGTGCTTGCTGGGGTAGAAGCATTTGACGTCACTACTCCACGGTGCTTCTTGTTGCGCATAAAATGGCGCTCCTGCTCCTCCTGATACGATCTGCCAGACCGGATTGGTAAAGTTAGGATTAAGGGAGCCATCCCGATGTACCGGTGTTTCATTTGTTATAAGCGTTCTGTGGTAATTGTGTTCGTCGCCAAAGAATACCGCGACCACCTTACCATTCTGACTGATTGTCTCCCAGAGTGCATCCCTGCGCTCAACCACATATGTCCTGTCTAAGGAACTGCCATTGTAATCCTTGTTTTCAGAGGGGTCTCCGCCATTGTACCACTGCGCATCATGAGGGTGTCCGCCATTGGGAAATGCGGGCTCATGTGCGAACATAAAGACGTGTTCTACCGAAGAATCATTCTTCGCATCCGCGAGGACATCCTCAATCCATTCAAGCTGGTTATCCATCACATACCCCTCGAAGTTGCCACCGAAGTCTTCTGGATAGTTGCACCACCAGTAGTTCGTGTTAAACGCGATGACCCGCGTGTTCCCATAGTCAAAGTAGTAGACGTTCTCCACGTAGCTCGGTGCGGTCGTATTCTCTGGTGCAGGGAAACTGCTTGCAGGATTCACAAACTCCTCTGCGAAGATCGCTTCCGCACTCTTATCGCTATCATCATCTTGTTTATCAAATTCTATGCCATACTTGCTTCCATCGTCAAGGCGTCCATCAAAGCCTCATGATTCCCCATACCCTCGTAGATCGGTATATAGCATCCAATCTGCTCTGTGGCATCCTTCCATGCCTTAAGCTGCATGCGGTAGTCATCCATGCTCGTGGTGTAGCCATTGATCAGATCACCACCGAAGAGGATGACATCTGCACCGTTGTTGTACGCATCGATCATGAAGTGGCTGAGCTTGTGGTAGTTCACGCCAGCAAAGCCTCTCTCTCCACCACCAACGCCCTCTCTGCAATCGGACATTAATGCAAACTCAAACTTTGTACTTGTTGGTGTTGGTGCGGTCTTAAAGTGGTACGTCTTAAGGTCTTTTACGTCATCAATGAGTACGTCGTATGTATATTCTGTATTCGGAGAGAGACCGGAAATGGATATCTCGTGGTGGGTTTTCGATATATCATCAGTGTACGATTCACCATCGATATCCACAGCAGCAGTTGTGGGCACATCTGTTTCCCATGAGATTACCGCGCTATCCGTCGTCACTAGGTCCACGAAGGGTCCTTCGGTGACACAAGGTACGAGGTTGTAATCCCCATCAACCCTGAAGTGCCCATCATACAATACCGCTGAGGCTTTTTCCGGGTTGTAGAGGTCTATACGATAGCAGATTACACCGCCGTTTTCCTTGAAGTTGCAGACGTCGTAACGTGGACTCTCAAACTTGCCTATGTTGATGGTGACACTGTGAGATGTGTTCTCTCCTGTCAGATCTTCGGTAGCCGCTTTTCGATACTGCGGCACTTTTATCTCCTGCTGTGGCACATAAAGTCCATAGTACACCTTGGCTTTTGATGTTGGAACTCTCGTATCGAACTGTAGCGTTGCCTTCTTCGCTCCGGCATCAACCGTCACCTCGACTGAGTCCACCAGAAGGTAATCAGGAGTGTATCCCTTCTGTGGAAGTGCCGGGTATACAGGATTATGCCCCAGGTTACCAGGTTGAGCATACGCTGGCACTACAAGCACAGAAATCGCTAAAACGGCTATAAAGCATAGTGCCGCAATTGCATTGTTCATTCGTTTGTTTGCAACACTCGGTGATAATATCCTTTTTGCTTTTGTTTTGTTCATTTTTTTTCTTTTTCACCTCCTAATTTTTTTTTGAAGGTGATTGTTTACGCGCCCACCCCTAAGCGAGGGCGTCTCAATCACCATGATAAATGGTCGGAGGATGCCCTATATAGGATTTGTCCTAATACAATAGGTAGACGTAAGTAATCTATATTTTCAATAAAATCTATATAGAATTTTCGTAACCACAAGATCACACAACACTTTTTCTTTTTTACGATGCTGTCCTGCAATTGCTTTTGGCACTAAAAATTTTGCTTCTTTTTGGATTTAAAGCCCTACTTTCCTTTCTTTTTCTCCCAATTTGGGATTGTTAGACAACCTCTTACAAAAAGAAAACCTGTGCTAAAAGAAAAACAAATATATTCTTTTGGTAAAGCTTTTTGCGTGCAAAAAGGTTTACGTGCATTTCTCTATCCATAAGAACTCGTCCCCTATCTCCCCCCTCAAAACCGCAATGAGTTCTTGTTCATATTCAAGAAGCAAGGTATTATCAACGATTTCATACCTGTGCAACAGATACTTTATACGCAACCAGAGAACATATTCCTGGAAGGGCGAGAGTGCCTCATTCGGAAAAGCAGGTGTTCCTATCTCACCTCTACATTGGTCACATATATACCTCTCCGGGTTATCCAAAACTCTCTTCCAGCCGTGTGGCATTTTTCCACTTATTATTACTTTCCCACATCCACCGCAAAGATACGTCTTTCTATCCATTTTTCTTTGACCTGAGGATATGCAGCTAAAAACACCTATCATAGTAAAAGAAGAGTTTCTTTACTCTGAAAGTATCCAGAACATTAGCCACATCTTCGCATTGGTCCATTGTATCCTCTAAGATGTCAACTATCTCTTTAAGCACCATTCTTTCAAGGAACTCATCAGGTTCTTTTAGTGGTGCAGTCATCAGTATTCGCAGCCATTTCCGGTTTATTTTGTCTGCTTCGTTTTCCAATTCGTTTATTTTTATGCAGCATGCTTCTAAAGTTTTTTCCTCGGCACTCAAATTTCTCAAGCAACTTACTGCCTTTCTTATTTCCTGCGAAGCCTTCAGGATAACTGCGGAAAATTCACACACTGGTTCAAGAAGCGTTTTGGGCTGTCTTTGAATAAATGTCAGTCTATTCACCGCTTTTTCAACGCCATCCACTACGTTGTCCAGATTATGCGCGAAATAACGTATATCCTCCTTCTCTTCTCCGTCACGGCTGTGGTCGTAAATCAGTTCCTGTACGATTTGATGAACAACTGAATCAGCTTCGTCTTCCAGCGTATTAAGCACCTGACTGATTTGCGAAAGTGTTGAGTAATCTTCTTTCAATTCCTCCAATAGCTCCGCTGCTTCCACTGCCTTTCCCGCAAGGTTCTCGAAAAGACCGAAAAATTTCTTCTCCCTCAGCAACGATATGTTCTTTTCATATACCATCGTGCTGTCTCACCTCTATTTTTGTGTTTTGCTAAGGCACATAAAAAGATTACATATATACTTCACTATTTCTATATACATCGAAAATATATATACCTGATTTTAAAATACATAATATAATCAAAATATATGTAGAAGATAGAGGAGAAAAAGATGAAAGTAGGCGTAAATTCTCGGCTGGTGCGCGAAATATCAAGGGGACCTTTGAGCCTCTCTTATCTGGATGTGGAGCTTGTAGAGTTGGGCTTCGATG